>NZ_JAFLNG010000369.1 GCF_017427025.1 Streptomyces sp. FH025 | reverse complement strand
GAGGTCGACACCGTCGTCCTGGACAAGACGGGCACCGTCACCACCGGCCGGATGACCCTGCTCGCCGTGCACACCGCCGAGGGCGTCACCGAGGCCGAGGCACTGCGGCTGGCCGGCGCCGTGGAGCACGCCTCCGAGCACCCGATCGCCCGGGCGATCGCCGAGGCCGCCGCCGACCGGACCGGCGCACTGCCCCCGGTCGAGGGCTTCCGGAACGTGCCCGGGCGGGGCGTTGAGGGCGTCGTGGACGGCCGTACGGTACTGGCCGGGCGTGAGGCCCTGCTGGCCGACCGCGCACAGCACCTGCCGCCCGTCCTGGCCCGCGCCAAGGCCGCCGCCGAGGCAGTCGGCCGCACCGCGATCGCGGTCGGCTGGGACGGCGAGGCCCGGGCCGTGCTGGAGGTCGCGGACGCGGTCAAGCCGACCAGTGCCGAGGCCGTCGCCGAGCTGCGCGCCCTGGGCCTGACCCCGGTGCTGCTGACCGGCGACAACCGGGCGGTGGCCGAGGCGGTCGCGGCCGAGGTCGGCATCGACCCGCAGGACGTGGTCGCCGAGGTGCTGCCCGAGGACAAGGTCGAAACCGTCAAGCGGCTTCAGTCCGAGGGCCGTTCGGTCGCGATGGTCGGCGACGGCGTCAACGACGCGGCCGCGCTCGCCCAGGCCGATCTCGGCCTGGCGATGGGCACCGGCACCGACGCCGCGATCGAGGCGAGCGACCTCACCCTGGTCCGCGGCGACCTGCGCTCGGCGGCCGACGCCATCCGGCTCTCCCGCAAGACCCTCGGCACCATCAAGGGCAATCTGTTCTGGGCCTTCGGCTACAACGTGGCGGCGATCCCGCTGGCCGCCGCCGGACTGCTCAACCCGATGATCGCGGGGGCCGCGATGGCCTTCTCCTCGGTCTTCGTCGTCAGCAACAGCCTGCGCCTGCGCCGCTTCCGGCCCGCCTGAGGCCCCTCGGCCCCTGCGGAACGAAGGCCGACGGCACGAGGGCCGGCAACACGAGGGCCCCGGGCCGATCCCCGGAACTCAGGGATCGGCCCGGGGCCCTCGTCACGCCTCAACGCCCCAGCAGCTCGCCGCCGTTGCAGTGCAGGATCTCGCCGGTGATGAACCCGGCCTCGGGCGAGGCGAGGAAGTGCACCGCCGCCGCGACCTCGCCGGTCTCGCCGATCCGGCCGAGCAGCGTGCGCGCCGCCCGGCGGGCCACCTCGGCCTCGTCCAGCCTCGGTCCGAAGAACTCGGTGCCGGCGACCGTCCCCGGCGCGACGATGTTGGCGGTGATGCCCGAGGTCCCCAACTGCGCGGCCAGGAAGTGGTTCCAGGCGTGCAGCGAGGCCTTCGACGCGCCGTAGCTGCCGGCCCCGCGCAGGGCGGCGATGGAGCTGATGGTGACCACCCGGCCGGAGCCGGGGGTGAGCCGGTCCCGGATCGACTCGGTGAGCAGCACCACGGTCAGCACGTTGCGCTCGAAGTCGCCGCGCCAGCGCGCCAGCAGGGCGTGCGGGCCGCCTCCGACGACGGTCTCCCGGCTGCCGGCGTTGTTCACCAGCACGTCGATCCGGCGGGGCAGTTCGTCGAGCGCGGCCTCCACGGCGTCCGGGTCGGCGAGGTCGCACACCAGCGGGGTGACGTTCGGCCCGAGGTCGACCGCGGCTTTCTCCAGGACCGCCCGGCGGCGGCCCACGATCACCACGTTCTCGCCCGCTTCGGCGAACCGCCGCGCGACTTCGTACCCGATTCCCGTGCCACCGCCGGTGACAACGACGTTCCTGGCCATCTGCGCACTCCCTCCCCAGTTCCGCCGCCGCGCTGCAAGGGTGCGCGGCGGTCCGTACCGGAATGCCACGATTCCTATCACGCTCGGTTGCCGTGACTGCGGGGAGGGTGACGTCGCGCGCGCTGGAAGGTGTGATATGGGCGCGGAACGAAGCGCCTACGGAGCGTGGCGAGAGGCAGCTCACACCCCCCGGGCGTAACTTCTCGCACCCTGATACGTCTTAGGTTGGTAGTGCGGCAGTTTTTCCGATGGGCTGGGACGCGATCAAACGGCAACGCGTCCCGGCGCTTCCACCGGCTGTCGCCGACGGGGCTCCGGCGGGCCCCGGGAACGGTCGTCACTCTCGACGGCCTTCGCGCACGGCGCCGGGGTTGTGGCGGGCCAGGGACGCTTTGAGCGGCCGTCCCCGGTTGCGGCCGGCCCCGGAGTCGTGCGCCGTACGGTTGCCTCCGCCCACGGGCCCTTCGGGCCCCGGGCGCGGGGACGCGAAGGGGCCCGGCCGCTCAGGCGGCCGGGCCCCTTTCCGCGGAGTGCGTGCGTTTCCGCGGGGTGCGCGCGTCAGCGCCCGTCGAGCGGGACGTAGTCGCGGATCGCGGTGCCGGTGTAGATCTGGCGCGGACGGCCGATCCGGCTGGTCGGGTCGTTGATCATCTCGTGCCAGTGGGCGATCCAGCCCGGCAGCCGGCCGAGGGCGAACAGCACGGTGAACATGCTGGTCGGGAAGCCCATGGCGCGGTAGATCAGGCCGGTGTAGAAGTCCACGTTCGGGTACAGCTTGCGCGAGATGAAGAAGTCGTCCTTGAGGGCGTGCTCCTCCAGCTTGAGCGCGATGTCCAGCAGCTCGTCGTTCTTGCCGAGCTGGCCGAGGACCTCGTGCGCGAGCAGCTTGACCTGCGCGGCGCGCGGGTCGAACGCCTTGTAGACGCGGTGGCCGAAGCCCATGAGCTTGACGCCGGCTTCCTTGTTCTTCACCTTCGTGATGAACGCGTCGACGTCGCCGCCGTCCTTCTTGATGCTCTCCAGCATCTCCAGCACGGCCTGGTTGGCGCCGCCGTGCAGCGGGCCCCACAGGGCCGAGATGCCGGCCGAGATGGAGGCGAACAGGTTGGCGTGGCTGGAGCCGACCAGGCGCACGGTGGAGGTCGAGCAGTTCTGCTCGTGGTCCGCGTGCAGGATGAGCAGCTTGTCCAGCGCGTTGACGACGACCGGGTTGAGCTCGTAGTCCTCGGCGGGGACGGCGAAGGTCATCCGCAGGAAGTTCTCGACGTAGCTCAGGTCGTTGCGCGGGTAGACGAAGGGCTGGCCCACCGCCTTCTTGTACGCGTAGGCCGCGATCGTCGGCAGCTTGGCCAGCAGGCGGACGGTCGACAGGTGGCGCTGGGCCGCGTCGAAGGGGTTGTGGCTCTCCGGGTAGAAGGTGGAGAGCGCACCGACCACCGAGGACAGCATGGCCATCGGGTGGGCGTCCCGCGGGAAGCCCTGGAAGAAGCGCTTGACGTCCTCGTGCAGCAGGGTGTGCTGGGTGATCTCGCGGTTGAACTCCGACAGCTGGTCCGCGTTGGGCAGCTCGCCGTTGATCAGGAGGTACGCGGTCTCGATGAAGCCGCCCTGCGCTGCGAGCTGCTCGATCGGGTAGCCGCGGTACCGCAGGATGCCGTTGTCACCGTCCACGAAGGTGATCGCGGACTTGTACGCGGCGGTGTTACCGAAGCCGTTGTCCAGGGTGACCAGGCCGGTCTGCGGGAGCAGCTTCGAGATGTCGAAGCCGGAGTTGCCCGCAGTGCTCTCGACGACGGGGTATTCGTACTCGCCGTCCTGGTACCGCAGTACTACCGAGTTGTCGCTCACGTCTTCCTCACCGACGAAATGAATCCTCTTCCAAGGTGCCCTGACTGTCTCTACCATCCCCCATCCGGAGGACAGCCGCGCACCCGGGGTGGCCCGGAAGGGCCCGCCCCTACAAAACCTGCCGCCGCAGCCGGTACGAACCGGACAAGATCGGCACCACCCTAGGCTCTGCCGTAAATCTCTTCACGTCAAGAGAACCTTAGAGGCAACCATCTTGTTAGATAATCATCCAGAAGCAAGCCGATGATCGAGCGCCGCGTGCCGCCGACCTGCGCTGACGGCCCGCACGGCCTGCGCGATCGCCTTCCGTGACCCGACCAGCACCACGAGCTTCCTGGCCCTGGTCACGGCGGTGTAGAGCAGGTTCCGCTGGAGCATCGTCCAAGCGGACATGGTGACCGGAATCACCACCACCGGGTACTCGCTGCCCTGCGAGCGGTGGATCGTCACCGCGTACGCGTGGGCCAGCTCGTCCAGTTCGTCGAAGTCGTACACCACCTCCTCGTCCTCGTCGGTGAGCACCGTCAGCCGCTGGTCGTCCACACTGAGGGCGGTCACCACTCCCACTGTGCCGTTGAAGACGCCGTTCCGCCCCTTGTCGTAGTTGTTGCGGACCTGGGTGACCTTGTCCCCGACACGGAACGTCCGCCCGCCGAAGCGCCGCTCCGCCAACCCCTCCCGGGCCGGCGTCACCGCCCCCTGCAACAGCGTGTTCAGGTTCCCCGCCCCGGCCGGGCCCCGGTGCATCGGCGCCAGCACCTGCACGTCCCGGCGCGGGTCGAAGCCGAACTTCTGCGGGATCCGGCGCGCCACCACGTCCACCGTCAGCCCGGCCGCCCGCTCCGCGTCGTCCTCCACGAACAGGAAGAAGTCCGCCAGACCCTCCGTCAGGGGCGGCTTCCCCTCGTTGATCCGGTGCGCGTTGGTCACCACGCCCGACTGCTGCGCCTGCCGGAAGATCCGGGTCAGCCGCACCGACGGGATCGGCCCGCCCTCGGCCAGCAGGTCCCGCAGCACCTCGCCGGCTCCCACCGAGGGCAGCTGGTCCACATCCCCCACGAACAGCAGGTGAGCGCCCATCGGCACCGCCTTGACCAGCTTGTTCGCCAGGATCAGGTCCAGCATCGAGGCCTCGTCCACCACCACCAGGTCCGCGTCCAGCGGCCGGTCCCGGTCGTACGCGGCGTCCCCGCCCGGCTTCAGCTCCAGCAGCCGGTGCACCGTCGAGGCCTCCACCCCGGTCAGCTCCGACAGCCGCTTGGCCGCCCGGCCGGTCGGCGCCGCCAGCACCACCTTCGCCCGCTTCGCCAGCGCCAGCGTCACGATCGACTTGACCGTGAACGACTTGCCGCAGCCCGGACCACCCGTCAACACCGCCACCCGCTCGGTCAGCGCCAGCCGTACCGACTGCTCCTGCTCCGGCGCCAGCTCCGCCCCGGTCCGCTTCGCCAGCCACTCCAGCGCCACCGGCCAGTCCACGGAACCGAACCACGGCATCCGGTCGGAGTCCGAACGCAGCAGCCGCAGCAGCTGGTTGGCGAGCGAGATCTCCGCCCGGTGGAACGGCACCAGGTAGACCGCGGTGATCGGCTCCCCCTCGTCCCCCGGCACCGTCTCGCGCACCACGCCCTCGGCCGCGACCAGCTCGGCCAGGCAGTCGATCACCAGCCCCACGTCCACCTGCAACAACTTCACGCCGTCCGCGATCAGCCGCTCCTCCGGCAGGTAGCAGTGCCCCTGGTCGCTGCTCTGCGACAGCGCGTACTGCAAGCCCGCCTTCACCCGCTCCGGACTGTCGTGCGGGATGCCCACCGCCTGGGCGATCCGGTCCGCCGTCAGGAAGCCGATGCCCCAGACGTCCGCCGCCAGCTTGTACGGCTCGTTCTTCACCACGCCGATCGAGGAGTCGCCGTACTGCTTGTAGATCCGCACCGCCAAGGAGGTCGACACCCCGACCCCCTGGAGGAAGACCATCACCTCCTTGATGGCCTTCTGCTCCTCCCAGGCCGCCGCGATCTTCTTCGTCCGCTTCGGCCCCAGCCCCGGCACCTCGATCAGCCGGCCCGGCTCGTTCTCGATCACCTCCAGGGTGTCCACCCCGAAGCGCTCCACGATCCGCTCGGCGAACCGCGGCCCGATCCCCTTGATCAGCCCGGAGCCCAGGTAGCGCTGGATGCCCTGGATCGTGGCCGGCAGCACCGTGGTGTAGTTCTCCACCGTGAACTGCCGCCCGTACTGCGGGTGCGAACCCCACCGCCCGTGCAGCCGCAGCGACTCGCCGACCTGCGCCCCCAGCAGCGCGCCCACCACGGTCAGCAGGTCGTTCCCGCCCCGGCCGGTGTCGACCCGGGCCACCGTGTAGCCGGTCTCCTCGTTGGCATAGGTGATCCGCTCCAGCACGCCCTCGACCTCTGCGAGCTGGCGCGGCGCCTGCTGCCCCGACTGCGCCTGCTTGGCCACCGGAGTCCCCTTCGACCGGTACGGGTGGTTCCTTCCGCCACGCACCGTACCGCCAGGCCCCGACAAGCCCCGAACCCCGCCGTGCACCCTCCCCACCGAGGTGCCACGCTGTAAGGAGCCAAGGGGGTCGCCGATCGCGCCCGCACCCGCACGGGCCCCGTCCGAGGAGCAGTGCCGCCATGCTCAACACCGACTTCCGCCCCGGCGCTCCGAACTGGCTCGACCTGAGCAGCCCCGACACCCGGGCCTCCGTCGACTTCTACACCGCGCTGTTCGGCTGGACCTTCGACTCGGCCGGCCCCGAAGCCGGCGGCTACGGCTTCTTCCAGCTCGAAGGCCGCACCGTCGCCGCCCTCGGCCCGCTCGCCGAGGAGGGCGCCCTGCCCGGCTGGACCCTGTACTTCACCACCCCCGACGCCGACCGCACCACCGCCCTGGTCGAACAGGCCGGCGGCCGCGTCCGGTTCGCCCCCTTCGACGTCTTCACCGCCGGCCGGATGGCCGGCTACACCGATCCCACCGGCGCCGACTTCGCGGTATGGCAGCCGCACGACACCCGCGGGCTCGGCCTCGTCAACGACGAGGGCAGCCTCTGCTGGGCCGAGTGCTACAGCGTCGACGCCGAGCGCGCCAAGACCTTCTACCGCACCGTCTTCGGCTGGCAGGAGCAGGACGTCCCGCTCGGCGAGGTCCTCTACACCGTCCTCACCCCGGCCGGCGGGGGCACCGGCGACGCCCACGGCGGCATCATGCAACTCGGCCCCGAACACACCGCGCGCGGCACCACCTCGCACTGGCTCCCGTACTTCGAGGTCCCCAACGTGGACGCCGCCCTCGCCATCGCCGACAAGCTCGCCGCGACGGTCCGGATCCCGGCGATGGACGTGCACGGCGTCGGCCGCCTCGCCCAGCTGATCGACCCGCACGGCGCCGTCTTCGCCGTCATCACCAGTGCCAGGCCCGGGGAGTGACGCCCCATGGGGTCCTACGACCCTTCAGAAGGGCCGTGAAGGGGTGCTACGGGCGTAGATAGGACGTGGTGCAACAAACGGAAGCTTCTATCCTCTGATCATGACTGAGACGGCTGTTCTGGCGATTCGACGAGCCACCGAGGACGACCTGCCCGCGATCGTGGCCATGCTCGCCGACGACCCCCTGGGTGCCACCCGCGAGAGCCCTGACGACCTCACCCCGTACCGCACCGCTTTCGCCCGCATCGACGGCGACCCCCACCAGCACCTGGTCGTCGCCGACCGCGCCGGCCGCGCCGTCGGCACCCTCCAACTCACGGTCGTCCCGGGCCTCTCCCGCAAGGGCGCCACCCGCGCGATCATCGAGTCCGTCCGGATCCACGCCGACGAACGCGGCAGCGGACTCGGGAGCGAACTGATCCGGTGGGCCGTCGAACGCTCCCGCGAACTCGGCGCCGACCTCGTCCAGCTCACCTCCGACGCGACGCGCACCGACGCGCACCGCTTCTACGAACGGCTCGGTTTCGAGGCTTCGCACCTCGGATTCAAACTCAAGCTCTGAAAACGCGAAGAGCCCCCATCCGGTTTCCCGGATGAGGGCTCTTCAGAAG
>NZ_JAFLNG010000368.1 GCF_017427025.1 Streptomyces sp. FH025 | reverse complement strand
AAGCCTGCCCGAATTCGGGCAAGATCTTTGGCTTCGGTGACCGGTCCGGCCTAGGCTCCTCTCTCGTGCCGAGCTCACCCCACCCTCACGAAGACCTCCTCGCCCACCTCACCCGGACCAGCCCCCTCGGGCCCCGCGAGGCGGCGCGGGTCGTGGCGGAGGTCCTGGCGTACTTCTCCGAGAGCACCGAGGAGTACGTGCGCCGCCGCCACACCGAGCTCCAGGCACGCGGCCTGACCAACGAACGGATCTTCGCCCGGCTCGCCGAGGAACTGCCCGCCCGCCGCGTCGCGGCGCCGGAACTCTCGGCGCGGCAGCTGCGCCGGATCGTGTACGGCTGAGCGCCGCCGGTTCCCGGCCGTTCCCGGTCGTACTTTGCCGTCCCCGAAGTCATCTGAAGAGGAGCCCACGCATGTGCGGAATCGTGGCCTACATCGGCCCCAAGGACGCGACCCCCTTCCTGCTGGAGGGGCTGGCCCGGCTGGAGTACCGCGGCTACGACTCGGCCGGCGTCGCCGTCGCCGGACGCACCGGCGGGATCAAGCTGCGCAAGGTCAAGGGCCGGGTCGCCGACCTCGCCGCGGCCGTACCCGCCAGGTTCAAGGGCGGCACCGGCATCGGCCACACCCGCTGGGCCACCCACGGCGTGCCCAGCGACGCCAACGCCCACCCGCACCTGGACAACGCCGAGCGGATCGCCGTCGTCCACAACGGCATCATCGAGAACGCCGACGAACTGCGCGCCAAGCTGACCGCCGACGGCGCCGTCTTCCGCTCCGAGACCGACACCGAGGTGCTCTCCCACCTCATCGCCGCGCACGCCCTCGAAGGCGTCGACCTGGAGGACGCCGTCCGGGCCGCCCTCGGCCGGGTCGTCGGCACCTACGGCATCGCGGTGCTCGACGCCGAGCAGCCGGACCGGATCGTCGTCGCCCGCAACGGCAGCCCGATCGTGCTCGGCATCGGCGAGAAGGAGATGTTCGTCGCCTCCGACGTCTCCGCCCTCGTCCGCTACACCCGCCAGGTCGTCCACCTGGAGGACGGCGAGCTGGCCACCGTACGCGCCGACGGCTTCCGCACCTTCACCGCCGACGCCCGCACCACCCACCGCCAGCCGTCCACCGTGGACTGGGAGATCGACTCCTACGACACCGCCGGCTACGAGCACTTCCTGCTCAAGGAGATCCACGAGCAGCCCACCTCCGTCGAGCGCACCCTCAGCGGCCGGCTCGACGAGCGCTTCAACACCGCACACCTCGGCGGCCTCAACCTGGACGCCCGGGAGCTGCGCGAGATCCGCCGGGTGAAGATCCTCGGCTGCGGATCCGCCTACTACGCGGGCGAGATGGGCGCCCAGCTGATCGAGGAGCTGGCCCGCATCCCCGCGCACAGCGAGCCCGCCTCGGAGTTCCGCTACCGCAACCCGGTGATCGAGGCCGACACCCTGTACGTGGCGGTCAGCCAGTCCGGCGAGACCTACGACACGCTCGCCGCCGTCCAGGAGATCAAGCGCAAGGGCGGCCGGGTGCTCGGCGTCGTCAACACCGTGGGCAGCGCCATCGCCCGCGAATGCGACGGCGGCATCTACCTGCACGCCGGCCCCGAGGTCTCCGTCGCCTCCACCAAGGCGTTCACCTCCACCGTCGTCGCCTTCGCCCTGCTCGCCCTGCACTTCGGCCGCATCCACGACCTCTCGCCCGCCGACGGCCGCCGGATCGTGACCGCCCTGCAGGCCCTGCCGGACCAGATCCGCGAGATCCTCGACCAGAGCGACACCATCGCCGAACTCGCCGCCGAGTACGCCGACTCGGTGGGCATGATGTTCATCGGCCGGGTGCGCGGCTACCCCGTGGCCCGCGAGGGCGCGCAGAAGCTCAAGGAGATCTCCTACATCCACGCCGAGGCCTACCCGGCGAGCGAGCTCAAGCACGGCCCGCTGGCCCTGATCAGCCCCGAACTCCCCACCGTCGCCCTCGTTCCCGACGACGAACTGCTCGACAAGAACCTCACCACCCTCGGCGAGATCAAGGCCCGCCACGGCCGCGTCCTCGCCGTCGCCCACCGCCGCCCCGAGGAGAAGCTCGCCGACCACTGCATCCTGGTCCCCAAGAGCGAGCCGGAGCTCGACCCGCTCCTCCTCAACATCCCCCTCCAGCTGCTGGCCTACCACGCCGCTGTTGCTCTCCAGCGCGACGTGGACAAGCCGCGCAACCTGGCGAAGAGCGTGACCGTCGAGTAGTCGGCGGCACCCCATAACTCCCTGGGCCCCGGTCGCTGCACAGCGACCGGGGCCCGAGGCTTCTCCGGAGCGGGCGGGAACGCGCTCACGTCGGCTCGGCGTCCTGGCCGTTGCAAGCCCTCCAGGGCTGGTTGCCACCCGAGAGTAAAGCACCAGGTCCAGGGGTGTTGGCAACCTGCCTGTGGCGGTGACGGTGCGGCGACTCGGCGGTAGTGCATCGTCGCAGGTCAGGGGGTTTTGGGGTCGGCGCCAGGGTGGGTGGACGCTGTTCGTGGTGCGGGGCCGGCGGTGGTGTCGGGGCTCCTAGCACATGCAGCTGGCCATTGGTGCACATTGTGAGGAATCGCATGTCGATCGTTCGCGTCCAACTAGCTTGCCGTTCGGCTTGGTTGCGACACGTGGGTCAGGAGAGCACGGTGCGGGTGAGGGTGGATGTGACGCCGGATGCGTCGAGTGTGCGGTGGGAGGACGTGCACGGGGCGGCTCGGGGTGTGGTGTACAAGCTGCTGAACACTCAGGACAAGGCGCTGGCACAGACCTTGCACGACGACGGGTGGCGCGGGAAGCCGCTGAAGCCGGTGGGGGTGGCCGGGCCGCAGTTCGTTGGGGCGCCGCGTGGTAAGGGGGTGTACTCCACTTCGCGGGACGGGCCGGTGTGGTTCGGGTCGCCGGTGCCGGAGATCGCCTCGGTGCTGGTCCGGGCGCTGGCCGGAACCGAGGAACTCGCCTGGGGTTCAACGCGGTTGCGGGTGCGCGGGATCGCGGTGGACATGGACGCCGCACTGCCGGCCGGGGAGGGTCAGGTGGAGCTGGAGACCATGACACCCGTCATCCTCAAACACGAGGGCCGGAACCTGCTGCCGGGCGACGAGCACTACCTGGACCGTCTGCAGCACAACCTGACGCATAAGGCCGACATCCTCGGCCTGCCCGCCCCGCGCGGCGTGCGAGTCCTGGAGGCAGGCCCCCGGCGGCGGTTCACCGTCCGTGGGGCGCCGAGGATCGGGGCGCGGGTGCGGGTGGTGATGGAGGCCGACGGTCGGTTCGTGAACGCGATCCGCTCCTGGGGGCTGGGCCTGGACACGATTCAGGGCTTCGGGTGGGTGCGGTGACCGCTCTCGTCGCGACGGGCCATCCGTTGCAGCGGGCGGGCGCCTGGGCCGTGGCGGTCCTCGCCGAGCGGGACGATCCGAGCCGGGTGAGCGTGGCCGATCTGGACGCCGTGTCGTCCGCCCTGGTGGCGGATCTGCTCGCGGCGGCGACGGCGCCCAAGGGCAGCAGCTGGTACGACTGGTGGAAGGTGCTGTTCGCGCTCACCGCACCGCGCCAGCGTGTACGGGTGATGATGGTGTCGGGGTCGTCGCTCTCGCGGATCTTGATGGCGCCGTCGGTGGTTGCTGAGACGTAGATGCAGTTGGCAGCGTCGCCGCTGAATGAGGACTTCTGCCAGTCGTGAACGGCCATGCTCTGTCCTCTTTCAGATGCTCTGGGCAATGCGGCGGATGAGGTCGCGGGATGCGTCGGGCTTGAGCGCACTTGCCTCCAGCCGATCCATCACAGCTCGATATTTGATCAACTGCGGCTCGGTGTCGATGAACTCGGATCTGTCTCCATCGCCCTGGACGCTGTCCAGTCGTGCAACCTCGGCGTTGAAGTACACGATTCCGGCTCCGGAGCTGGGGTAGCTGCCGGTACCGAACGGGATCACCCTCAGGTCGATGTGAGGTTGCTCGCTCACGGTCAACAGGTATTCCAACTGCTCCCGGGCAACCTTCGGACCGCCGAAGCCCATGCGCAAGGCGGCCTCGTGGACGACGGCCGACAGCGGGATCGGCTGCTCGCCGTGGAGCTGGCCATGGCCAGCTGAGTGGCCAGGCACGCCGACCTGAGGTCAGCCGGTCCAGATGGTGTCGCTGGCCCGCCGGACTCCACCAGCACCGAGGCGTCGGCGATGTCCAGCTGCTCGGCCAGGTACTCCGCCACCTCCGCCGACCTGGACTGACCGAGGCCCCGGGGCTACCCGAGGAACGGATTGGGGAAGTTGGCGAGGCCGTCCGCGGTGAGGGTGTCGGTGAGGTGGGCGAGTTGGGGGTCAGTGGAGGCGATGGCGCGCAGGAGATCCCGGGGGCACGGATAACGGGCCATTATCCGTGGGAAGACTTCAGATTGCGCCGCCGCTGGTACTCCGTCAGCCGTCCACCAGGCATGACGGGGGCTTAGCGCCGGTTTTCGTTCCGATGTTCCAAGCGCCGCCAATTGCATCCGATGCGAACTCGCGACGGTTCGCGAATCGTCGTGGCCAACAGCGCCCACCAGCGTGCTGAACATGGAAGTTGGTCCAGCCTGCTGGTGGCGACGGTAGCCACGGACGTGAAGGCGATGCCAGCTGGTGTCACTCGTCCGGCTGACTGACCTGCGGTTTGTTCGCCGACTCGCATCAGATGCGGTTTTCTCGCATACGACGCGAGTGACGGAGGGTGGTGGACCGGTGGGGTTCAACGGGTCGATCCCAGGTGCGGCACGGCTGCACCTGGTGGACGGAGTCGCGCTGCTGCGGCCGGAGGAACAGGTCTTCACCGCGATGCTGACTGGGTTCGCCAACCAGCAGCTCGCGCGGAATCTGGCCCGGACGACGGTGGAGGGCCGGGAGAACACGGTCAAGGCGTTCGCCGCGTACGTGAATACCTACCCGTGGCACTGGACGCCGGCGATGGTCGACGAGTGGCTCGGCGACCTGCGATCGCTGCGGGACCTGCGTCGTTCCACGATCCGGTCCTACTCGGAGGCGGTCCGGGCGTTCTGCCACTTCGTCACCGATCCGCTCTACGACTGGGCGGCCACGTGCGAGGAACGGTTCGGCACCCACCCGGTCCAGGTCGTTCACGAGTGGAACACCGCAGTGCACGTCCAGGACGACGAGGCCGATGCGAAGAAACGGGCGTTCACCAAGGCCGAGCTGCACGCGTTCTTCGAGCACTGCGATGACGAGGTCGCCCGGATCAGGGCCTTCGGCCGCAAGGGCTGGCTGCCGGCATTTCGTGACGCCACCCTGTTCAAGACCGCCTACGCCTACGGGCTGCGGCGCAACGAGACGCGGATGCTCGACGCCGCCGACTTCGGCCGCAACCCGCACGGCGTCGAGTACGGCGAGTTCGGCCGCCGCCAGGTCCTTCCCCACCTACGGGAGCGAGCCGACCGGAGGCACATCACACCGAGCATCCGCCGCTTCGCAACCGAGCAGATCAAGCACGCGACCACCTTCCTGCAGTGGCTCAGCACCCGGGACGGCACCCTCTAGTCCTGCGGCCAACTCGACATCGACGCCTGGTTCGCGGACAACACCGAACACAGCCGCACCTGCCTGAGGCCCTTCCTCAACTGGGCCAGGAAGAGCCGCCGATGTCCACACTCCCTGTCCGTCCCCACCATGAAGATCTCCAGACGACCCGCACTGAGCGAGGACGAGCGCTTGGCCGCACTCGGCCGGTTGCTGACCGACGCAGACACCCCGATGCGCCTCCGTGTCGCCAGCGTCATCGTCCTCCTCTACGCGCAACCCCTGACTCGGATCGTCCAACTCACGGTCGACGACGTGCTCCACGACGGAGAGACCACACTTCTGCGGCTCGGGGAGCCCGCCTCTCCCGTCCCCGAACCAGCGGCAGCCCTGCTACTGGCCTACATCGCAGACCGCGACAACATGAACACCGCCACCAATCAGGCATCCCGCTGGCTCTTCCCCGGCCGCCGGGCCGGACGGCCGGCCCGTCCCGACCACATGTCCTCACGACTGCGCGAGATCGGCATCCCGGTCGCCGCCGCCCGCGGCGCCGCCATCCGGCAACAACTCCTCGAACTGCCCGCCCCCGTCGTCGCGGACGCCCTCGGCTACCACGACAAGACCACAAGCCGCCTCCTCAGAGAAAGCGGCGGGACCTGGAGCCGGTACGCCGCAGGCGACCACCTATGGTCACCATCGGGCTGGACGGCACGGCGAAGTGACGGTAGCTGAATAGGCGAGCTCACCAGTACCAAGACCGTGGAAGCGGCCCTGCTTCCCCGCCTCCGGAGCCCCTGAGGGATCCTTGCTCCGTGCTTACAGTGCAGATGAACGATGCGGCGGCGGTCCTCCTCGGCGCATGGGCAGGACTCGCACCTACACAGCCACCACAGGGACTGACAGCTGGACTCCGTGATCTCACAGCCAACGGCATCGCTCTCCACGGGGACGCCGTGGTGCTGACCGATACCGCCCGTCACCTGCGCGACGCCGGAACCGGAGGCTTCATCGACCTCACCGCGTGGGAGTGCAGCGTCAACAGCGTCCACCTTGAGGATTTCGTGCCCGTGCCCGTTGACGTCCTGGATGACGGTGAGCCCGTCATCGCCGAGGCCGATCAAAGGCTACTGTTGGCCCAGGGCCTCAACCTGGCCCTGCACATCTGCCATCTCGGCCGTTCATTCGAACCTCCACTCCAGATCCGATGCATCGTCAGCGCGAGTACCACCAACGGGACTTTCCGCTTCCACCGCATCCGCGCAGGCCAGCAAGAGCACAATCCGGACCTGGACAGGTACACGGTGGAGAAGATGATCGTCATCGACACGGGCTCGCCGAGTTCCTGACCTGACCCGGCAGAAGTTCTCTATCCTCCAGCCGCATCCGCCCAGAACTACGAACAGTCACCACCAGGCTTCCTGCAGCTGCGAATACGCGACACTTGGTTACGCGAGCTCACCAGTATCAAGCCCCGGTTCGTAACCAGGCTGCTGTCGGACTTTTGGGAACAAAGCCGAAGGTTGCCATCAGCTCAGGAGAGCTTGCAATGGGTGGGTGTTGGGGTCGCGGTAGTCGCCAGACGGGCCGCATCAGCCCAGGAGGGCTTGCAACAGATACGCGGGATACGTGACCGGCGAAACGTCAAAAGTCGCCATCAGCTCTGGAGGGCTTGCAGAGTGCTATTTGCCCGGGAGCTTGTCGAGGCCGCCGGCGGTGCCGAGGTCGGTGATGCGTTGGGTCGCGTCTTTGATGTGGGTGGCGGCGGTGGCGAGTTGTTGGAGGGAGGAGACGAGGTGGTCGCCGTCGTGGCCGTGGACGGCGGTGTCGCAGTCGTGGCCGCTTTGGGTGAGGTGGGTGAGGTATTGCTGCCACTCTGATTGGGCCTGGGTTTCGGGGATGCGGAAGTAGGCGGTGGTGTCGGCCGCGAGGGTGTTGATGCGGTCGCAGTAGGGCTTGACGGCGGATTCCTCGACCTCGCCGTCTCCGTTGGTCAGGAACGCGCCGAATTCCGTGGCGAGGGTGGTGAAACGGGTCGTCAGTTCTTCGCCGCCGTGCATCCACCAGGCGGTCACCTGGTAGGCCTTGGTGCGTGGGCTCGCCGTGGTCTGGTCGACGGACGGCGGGCGGTCGGCGGTGGAGGAGCCGCTGGCCGGGGCGGTCCAGAGCACGGTGCTGAGGGTT
>NZ_JAFLNG010000367.1 GCF_017427025.1 Streptomyces sp. FH025 | reverse complement strand
ACCTGCGCCTGTACGCCGGCACCCTGCGCAAGGGCGACACCGTCCTGGACACCGCCACCGGCCGTCCGGAGCGCGTCGCCCGCATCCTGCGCGTGCTGGCCGACCGCCACACCGAGACCGACCACGCCCTGGCCGGGGACATCGTCGCCGTCATCGGCCCCAAGACCACCCGCGTCGGCGCCACCCTGTGCGACCCCGACCACCCGATCCTGCTGGAGGCCCCCGTGAACGCCGACCCGGTCGTCACCGTCGCCGTCGAGGCCCGCCGCAGCGCGGACACCGGCAGACTCGCCGCCGCCCTGGCCCGCCTCACCGAGGAGGACCCCTCGCTGCGCCTGGCCACCGACCCCGAGACCGGGCAGCGCACCCTGTCGGGCTTGGGGGAGCTGCACCTGGAGGTCGCGGTGGAGAAGGTGCGCCGCGACGCCGGCGTGGAGGCGGTGGTGGGCCGCCCGCGGGTCGCGCTGCGCGAGGCCCTGGTCGAGGGCGTGTCCGGCTTCGTCTACCGGCACGCCAAACAGGACGGCGGCGCGGGCCAGTTCGCCCACCTGGTGCTGGACGTGGCACCGCTGGAGGAGGGCTTCGCGTTCACCTCCACCGTCACCGGCGGGAGGGTGCCGCGCGAGTACGTGCGGGCCGTCGAGGCCGGCTGCCGTGACGCCCTGGCCGAGGGGCCGCTGGGCGGTCACCCCGTGACCGGCCTCGCCGTCACCCTCACCGACGGCATCACCCACCCCAAGGACTCCTCCGAGCTCGCCTTCCGCACCGCCGCCCGCCTGGGCCTGCGCCAGGCACTGCGCGCGGCGCGCCTGCACCTGCTGGAGCCGCTGGCCGAGGTGGACGTCACCGTGCCCGAGGAGGCGCTGGGCGCGGTGCTCGGGGACCTCGCCGCGCGCCGAGCCCAGGTGCGGGGCACCGCGCCCGGGCACGGCGGCACCGTGCGGGTGAGCGCGACGGTGCCGCTGGCCGAACTGTTCGGCTACGCGGGGCGTCTGCGCGCCCGCACCCAGGGGCGCGGCACCTTCACCAGCCGCCCGGGCGGGTACGCGCCCGCCGGCTGAACCCGCGCCCGGCCCCGCTGCCCCTGCGGCGGGGCCGGGCACCCGTCCCTCCTGCAACGGGCACCCGTCCCTCCTGCAACGGGCACCCGTCCCTCCCGCAAAGCGCAGCTCCGGCCCGGGTCCTGTTGCGCCGGGGCGGGGCGTGTTGCCCGTAGGCTGGGTGGGTCGTGGTGGCACGGGCTGTCACCAGGGCGGACGAGAACGACGAGACGACGAGAAGTGGGTAGGCAGGGGCATGCAGTTCGACGACCAGGGCGATCTGGACACCTCGCAGGTGGACGACCGGCGCGGCATCCCGGGCGGGAAGGTCGCCATCGGGGGTGGGGCGGTCGGCCTGATCGCGGTGCTGTTCGCCGTCATCCTGGGCGTCGATCCCCAGTTGCTGGGCCTGTCCTCGGGCGGTTCCTCCTCGTCGTCCTCCACCTCCCGGACCGACGGTGAGGTGCAGCAGTCCTGCAAGAGCGGCGCGGACGCGAACAAGCGTCAGGACTGCCGGATCACGGCGGTGACCAACAGCCTGCAGGAGTTCTGGCGCGCCGAGCTGCCGCGCCGTACCAACACCGCGTACAAGCCCGCGCAGACGGTGCTGTTCACGGGTCGGGTCTCCACGGCCTGCGGGCCGGCGACCTCGGCGGTGGGCCCGTTCTACTGCCCCGGCGACCAGAGGGCCTACTTCGACCTCGACTTCTTCGGTGAGCTGTCGAGCCGCTTCGGTGCCAAGGGCGGCCCGTTCGCCGAGTCCTACGTGGTCGCCCACGAGTACGGCCACCACATCCAGAACCTCACCGGTGCCATGCAGAAGGTCGGCGGCGACCGCCAGGGTGCCACCAGCGGGTCGGTGCGCCTGGAGTTGCAGGCGGACTGCTACGCCGGGGTGTGGGCCCACCACGCCACCACCACGCCGCAGGCCTCCACGGGGCGTCCGCTGATCGCGGCCCTCACGGACCAGGACATCGCCCAGGGCCTGGACGCGGCCGCGGCCGTGGGCGACGACCGGATCCAGAAGCAGGCCACCGGGCGGATCAACCCCGAGGCGTGGACGCACGGTTCCTCCGAGCAGCGCAAGGCCTGGTTCACCACCGGTTACCGCAGCGGCGACCTCGCCCAGTGCGACACCTTCTCCGGCAAGATCTGACCCCCTTTCCCCTCCGCGGCCGGGCTTGACCCGGTCCTTACCCGCCCGGGCCCGCTGCGGCCCGGGCGTTCACGTTTCTCCCGGGAGAATGCCGGACGGTGGGCCGGTGCGGGTCCCGCCTCGGCCCCATGTAGGCGGTTGGCGCTGGTATGGCCAGTTTCGTCGGACCTTCACCACTCTCGCACCTGATGATCACTTGACCGCCGTGGTCCGGACCCCTGGCAGTCGGGGTGGTCGACTCGAATTCCTTCGCACACGCCCCGAGCCGCGAAAGGCCACCACCCCGTCATGACCCGTTCCGCCGACCGCCCTTCGCCCGACCGACTGCTGCGCGAGGCCGCCGCCCGCCTCGACCGGCGCCGCTTCCTCACCGTCACCTCGGCCGCCGCCGCGCTGGCCTTCACCGTCAACCTGCCCTCCGCGCACGCCGCGGACCCCGAGTTCGCTCCTCGGGTGATCACCGACAACCCGTTCACGCTGGGGGTGGCCTCCGGTGACCCGCTGCCCGACGCCGTGGTGCTGTGGACCCGGCTGGCCCCGCGCCCGCTGGAGCCGGGAGCCGGCATGCCGCCGACCGGGTCGGTGAGGGTGGGGTGGGAGATCGCCCGCGACGAGCGGTTCCGCCGCGTCGAGCGGCGCGGCAGTGCTCGCGCCCACGCGGAGTTCAACTACGCCGTCCACGTGGACGTCGAGGGCCTGGACGCCGGCCGCGAGTACTTCTACCGCTTCACCGTCGGCACCTGGACCAGCCCGGTGGGCCGTACCCGCACCGCCCCGCCGCGCGGACGCAAGCTCGACAGCACCCGCTTCGCCGTCGTCTCCTGCCAGGCCTACGAGGACGGCTACTTCACGGCCTACCGCCACCTCGCCGACGAGAACCTCGACGCCGTCTTCCACGTCGGGGACTACATCTACGAGTACGGGATCGACGCCGCCGGCGGTGACCGCAAGTACACCGACCGCACCCTGCCGGCCCACTTCGACCACGAGACCGTGACCCTGGAGGACTACCGGCTGCGGTACTCCCTCTACAAGAACGACCCGGACCTCCAGGCCGCCCACGCCGCTCACCCGTGGTACGTGACGTGGGACGACCACGAGGTGGAGAACAACTACGCGGCCGGGATCCCGGAGAAGAACCAGGACCCGGCGCCGTTCGTCGCCCGCCGCGCGGCCGCCTACCGCGCGTACTGGGAGAACCAGCCGCTGCGCATGCCCAACCCGCGCGGTACCGAGCTGACCCTCTACCGGCGCGTCCACTACGGGAAGCTGGCGCAGTTCGACATCCTCGACACCCGCCAGTACCGCGACGACCAGGCCAACGGTGACGGCTGGCAGTACCCGACCCCGGAGTCCGAGAACCCCGCGCGCACGCTGATGGGCGCCACCCAGGAACGCTGGTTCGCCGAGGGGCTGCGCCGCTCCCAGGCCACCTGGAACGTGATCCCGCAACAGGTGGTCTTCTCCCGCCGCAAGAACACCACCGCCGCTCGCTCGAAGCTGTCGATGGACGCCTGGGACGGCTACCCGGCGGCCCGCGAACGCTTCCTGAGCGCGGTGGAGAAGGCCGGCACCAGGAACCTGGTGCTGCTGACCGGCGACGTGCACGTGGCCTACGCCCTGGACGTCAAGCGCAACTTCGACGACCCGGCCTCACGGACGGTGGGCGTGGAGTTCGTCGGGACCTCGATCAGCAGTGACGGTGACGGCGAGGAGAAGCCGTCCAACTGGAACAACCTCATGTCCGCCAACCCGCACATGAAGTTCTACGACGGGCGCCGCGGCTACACCACCCTGACCCTGGACCACCAGCACGTGCGTGCCGACTACCGGGTCCTGCCCTACATCACCCGCCCCGGGGCGCCGGTGTCCACGGCCGCGTCGTTCGTCACCGAGGCCGGCAACCCGGGCATCAAGCCCGCCTGACCACCCGCCCGACGGGGGCCCGGGCCGCGCCGCCCAGGGGGGCGGCGCGGCCCAGGCCCTAGGTTCGGGTGGCGGTGCGGGTGCGGCGGGTGAGGGAGTCGAGGACGACGGCGGCCAGCAGGACGGCACCGGTGATCATGTACTGGATGGCTTGAGCGGCGTGGACCATGTCCAGCCCGGTGGTGATGGACTGGATGACCAGGATGCCCAGGAGCGCCGACCAGGTGCTGCCGCGGCCGCCGAAGAGGCTGGTGCCGCCGATGACGGCGGCGGCGATCGCGCTCATCAGGACGTTGCCGCCGCCGAGTTGCTTGTCGGCGGAGCCCTGCTGGGAGGCGTAGAAGAGGCCGCCGAGGCCGGCGAGGAGGGAGGACAGCAGGAAGACGGAGACGCGCACGCGGGTGATGTTGACGCCGGCGCGGCGGGCGGCTTCGGCGCCGCCGCCGACCGCGAAGACCTGCCGGCCGTAGCGAGTGCGGCGCAGCACGAAGTCGGTGGCGACCACGGTGGCGAGCAGGACGACCAGCGACAGGGGCAGGCCGCGGTCCTGGTTGAGGGTCCACGCGGCGGCCAGGGCGATGAGCGCGAACGCCGCCGTGCGCAGAACGCTTTCGGTGACGGGGCGGGTGGCGAGGCCGGCGGCGCGGCGGCGTCGGGCCGTGTGCAGACGGGCGATCAGGTAGAGGGCGGGGGCGAGGACGGCCAGGGCCCAGGCGTAGGCGATGTCGCCGTCGCCGAGGAAGGTGGTGTCCAGGCCGGCGATGATGCCGTCGTGGTGGTTGTTGACGGTGCCGCTGTCCAGGACGTACTCCTGCAGGCCGCTCCAGGCGAGCATGCCGGCGAGGGTGACGACGAAGGCGGGCACGCCGACGCGGGCGAACAGCAGGCCGTGGAGCAGTCCCATGACACAGGCGGCGGCGAGTGCGGCGGCGATGGCGGCCCATTCTGGCCAGCCCCGGTGGGCGGTGAGGGCGGCGGTGATCGCGGCGGTGGCGCCGGCGACCGAGCCCAGGGACAGGTCGATCTCGCCGAGGATGAGCACGAAGACGACGCCGACGGCGATCAGTCCGGGGCCGGCGATGAAGCGGCTGATGTTGGTGAGGTTCTCGGCCTGGAGGAAATGGTGGGTGACGCACTGGAAGACGACGGCGATCACGGCGAGGCCGATGACGACGGGCAGTGGGCCGAGGTCGCCGGAGGCCAGGCGGCGCCGGACGCCGTCGAGGCGGTGGGCCCGGCCGGGCTCGCTCGTGCGGACGGACGGGTCGGCGGCGGGGGCGCTCACGATGCGTCCTCCTGTGCGGCGCGGCGGGTGCGGCGGGTGTGGGCGTTCTCGGTGGCCCCGGTGATGGCGGCGATGATCTGTTCCTGGGTGGTGCCGGGGAGCGGGAAGCGGCCGTTGTTGCGGCCCAGGCGCAGTACGGCGACGGTGTCGGCGACCGCGGTGACGTCGGCCATGTTGTGGCTGATCAGGATCACTCCGAGGCCGTTCTCGCGCAGTCGCTCGACCAGGTCGAGGACCTGCGCGCTCTGTTCGACGCCGAGCGCCGCGGTGGGTTCGTCGAGCAGGACGACGGAGGGTTCGCCCACCAGGGCGCGGGCGATGGCGATGACCTGGCGCTGTCCGCCGGAGAGCGCGGCGACGGGGGCGCGCAGGTCGGGGATGCGGATGGAGAGGGTGTCCAGGAGGCGGCGGGCGCGCTGCTCCATGGTGACCTCGTCGAGGAGGCCGTGGCGCAGGTGCTCGCGGCCGAGGAACAGGTTGGCGATGACGTCGAGGTTGTCGCACAGGGCGAGGTCCTGGTAGACGGTGGCGATGCCGAGGTCGGTGGCGTCCTGGGGGCGGGCCAGGCGTACGGGCCGGCCGTGCCAGGTGAGGGTGCCGGTGTCGACGGGGTGGACGCCGGCGATGGTCTTGACGAGGGTGGACTTGCCGGCGCCGTTGTCGCCCACGAGGGCGAGGACCTCGCCGGGGTGGACGTCGAGGTCGACGTCGGTGAGGGCCTGGACGGCGCCGAAGCGCTTGGAGACCGCGCGCAGTTGAAGGACGGGTGCGCCTGTCACGTCGAACTCCTCCGGGGGCGGGCTGCTGGACGGGCCGCTCGGCGGGCTACTTGAGACCGGCGGCGGCGCAGGCGGCGGCGTAGTCGGGGGTGCAGATGTCCGAGGTCTTGTAGAGGCCGTCGGCGATGACGGTGGTGGTGATGTCGTTCCTGGTGACGACCTTGGCGTCGAGGAGCTTGGCGGGGATGTTCGTGTCGGTGGCGCTGTCGACGCTGGCACCGGCGACGGGCTTGACGTCCTTGCCCTGGAGGAGGTCGACGGCGAGTTCGGCCGCGGACTCGGCGAGCGGGCGGTAGGCCTTGTAGATGGTGTAGGCCTGGTCGCCGCTGACGATGCGCTGGATGGCGTCGAGGCCGGCGTCCTGGCCGCCGACGGGGATCTTGACGCCGGCGCCCTTGAGCTGGGTGATGATGGCGCCGGCCATGCCGTCGTTGGCGGAGTAGACGGCCTGGAAGCCGTTCTTCCCGTACTGGGTGAGGGCGGCGGAGATCTTCTGGGCGGCGACGGTGGGGTTCCACTGCCCGGACTGCTCGTAGACGACCTTCTTGACCTTGCCGTCCAGGATCTTGTGGGCGCCGGTCTTGAACTGGGCGGCGTTGGGGTCGGCCTCGTCGCCGTTGATCATGACGATGTCGGCGTCGGCGGCCTGCGGGCCGAGGGCGTCCAGCAGGGCCCGGCCCTGGAGTTCGCCGACCTTCTCGTTGTCGAAGGAGACGTAGGCGGAGACCGGGCCGGTGGCCAGGCGGTCGTAGGCGATGACCTTGACGTTCTTGGCGGCGGCCTCCTTGACCCAGTCCCGGGTGGAGGCGGCGTCGTAGGCGTCGAGGACGATGACCTTGACGCCCTGCGCGAGGAGGGTGTCGAACTGCTGCTTCTGCTTGGCGGCGCTGCCCTCGGCGTTGTTGTAGAGCACCGTGCACGAGGCGCACAGGGCCTTGACCTTGGCTTCGATGAAGGGCTTGTCGAAGGACTCGTAGCGGCTGGAGGACGCGTTCTCGGGTAGCAGGAGGCCGATGGAGGTGCTGTCACCGCCGGCGGCGGAGTCCTTCTTGTCGCCACCGGCCTTGCCGCAGGCGGCGGTCGCGGACAGGGTGAGTACGAGGGTGGCGGAGCAGACGAGGGCGCGACGCAGTACGGCGTTCATCGGGTGCCTCTCCCTGGGGGTGCCGCGGCTTCGCGGCGGGGTGGGGGGAGTTAAACCTGAGCGCGTACATGACGTCAATAAGTAAAACCGTACTCCTGGGAATCCTCCGCTACTTGTTATCTTCGTGAACACTTGACGGTTCGCCAGCTCTGCGGCTGACGGAACCTTCGGCGACTTCGGTGGCGACGGCGGCGGTGGCGCGGTAGCGGCCGGGGGTGGTGCCGAACTCGCGGGCGAAGGCGTGGGAGAGCGCGTACGGGCTGGCGTAGCCCACCTGGCGGGCGACGGCCTGAAGGGGATCGGCGCCGTGCCGCAGCAGCGTGGCGGCCCGGGTCATCCGCCACCAGGTCAGGTAGGCCATCGGCGCGCGGCCGGCCAGGGCGGTGAAGCGGCGGG
>NZ_JAFLNG010000366.1 GCF_017427025.1 Streptomyces sp. FH025 | reverse complement strand
AAGGGTTCGGGGAGCCGCACCGCAACGCCGAACGGGTGCGGCCCCTCGGCCCTGGTGTAGCCGAGCGACGTGGGCTGCGAGAACAACGTGCAGGCCCGGTCCTGCCGGTCCACCAGCAGATACAGCGGCGCACCGAACTGCCCGTACCGGCGGCGCTTGACCGTGCGGTCGGTGTCGCCGTTCGAGGGCGAGGTGACCTCGACCACCAGAACCGTCTGGTCCGGCAGCAAAGCTCCTTCGGTTCTTGCCAGTTCGGCCGGGACGACGGCCATGTCCGGAACGTAGAAGTTCTCCGTACCCGGCAGATCGAGATTGCCCGAACCGGCCCGCAGGCCGAGCTCACGCAGTCGCGGACCGATCTGCTCACGGATCAGGTCGATGGCGCTCTCATGCGCCCAGGACGGCGACACGGGGGTGATGACTCCCTCGACGATCTCGACGCGATCACCAGCAATGTGTTGAATCGCGTACTTGAGGGCCTGCTCCGGATTCGGCACCCGGCTGTAGTCGCCGGGGCCGATGTGCGCTGTGCTCACTTGCCGTTCTCCTCTCCGGCGCCGGTTTCCGCGCTCGGGGGCTGCCCGGAGGAAAGACTACCGGCGTCTCGACACCTCCTCCGCCGACTACACCGAGCAAAGCTCCGACTCCATCCTTGATCGCGTTTGACTATGAATCTTAGTCGCGTTTGACTATCAGCATGAGTACTTCTCGACTCTTCGCACTCAGCGCGCTCGCCCGGGGTGGGCCGATGCACGGCTATCAGATCCGGCAGGCGGCGCAGTTGGACCGGACCGAGCTGTGGACGGACGTCAAGGCAGGGTCGCTGTACAGCGTGCTGCACCGGATGGCCGGGGACGGGCTGGTCGAGGTGGTCCGCAGTGAGAAGGTGGGCGGTCCGCCGGAGCGGACCGTCTACGCGATCACCGAGCGGGGCCGCCGGGAGCTGGCCGCCCTTCGCGACGCGGCGCTGCGGAAGGTGCGGCTGCTGCCCGATCCGGTCGACCTGGCGCTGCAGTTCACGGCCGACCTCTCGCACGGGGACCTGGTCGAGGCAATCGCCGACCGGCGGCGGGCCGTCGCCGAGCAGATCACCATGTTCGAGGCGGAGTTCGAGGCCGCCCGGCCGGATCTGACCGGGCTCGAACCCTGGATCTTCGAGCACTGCCTCGCCCGGTTGAGGGCCGACCTGGCCTGGCACGACGACCTGCTCGACAGCCTGGAGCGGAACTCCCGGAGGGCCTCGTGATCCTCGTGACCGGCGCGACCGGCACCGTCGGCCGTGCCCTCGTCGACCGACTGACCGCCCTCGGCGCGCCCGTGCGCGCCACCACCCGCCGGCCCGAGCGGGCCGAACTGCCCGTCGGGGTGGAGGTCGTCCGCGCGGACCTGGGCGAGCCCGACAGCCTGGCCCCCGCACTGCGGGGCGTGCGCAAGGTGTTCCTGCTCGCCGACGGGCCGGACCTCCCGCGCCACGACGCCAACCTCGCCCGGGCGGCCGCCCGGGCCGGCGTCGAGGCCGTCGTGAAGCTGTCCTCCGGCCGGGTCGCCGACCCGACCGCCGCCGACCCCGTCGCCTGCTGGCACCGGGCGGGCGAACGGGCCGTCCTGGACGCCGGGTTGGCCTGGACGTTCCTGCGGCCGATGGGCTTCATGTCCAACACCCTCGCCTGGGCCGGGCCGATCCGGGCCACCGGCACCGTCGGGGCGCCGTTCGCCGCAGGCCGGGTCTCCGTGATCGACCCGGCCGACCTCGCCGCCGTCGCGGCCCTCGCCCTGACCGAGGCCGGGCACGAGGGCCGGGCCCACCTGCTGACCGGCCCTCAGGCACTCTCGCCCGGCGAGCTGGTCGCCACGCTCGCCGAGGTCCTGGGCCTACCACTGACGTTCACCGAGGTACCGCCGTCCGTCGCCCGCGAGGCGCTCCTCGGGCACGGCCTCTCCCCGGAGATGGCGGACGCGGTCATGGCACTGCGGGCCGCCTCGCTGGAGCCGTTCGCCGCGACCGTCACGCCCGAGGTGGAGCGGCTCACCGGCCGTCCGGCGACGGCGTTCCGGGCCTGGGTCGAGCGGCACCGCGAGGAGTTCGGCCGTGGCTGACGTCCACCGCGAACCAATCGCCCTCCCGCCCGGCCGGGGCGGCCGCTTCCACGTGCCCGGCAGCCCGTACGTGGTCAAGCTCGCGGGTGAACAGACCGGCGGCTCCCTCGCGGTGGTGGAGTCCACCTTCGCGCCGGGCGAGGGCGCCCCGCCGCACCTGCACCGCGGCCACGACGAGACCTTCTACGTCGTCAGCGGCGCGTTCCGGCTGCGCTGCGACGACCGCACCGTGGAGGCGGGCCCCGGCGGCTTCCTGCACGTCCCCCGCACCCACCCGCACTCCTTCACCGCGATCGGCGACGCCCCGGCCACCATCCTGGTCGCGCTGACCCCGGCCGGGTTCGAGCACTTCTTCATCGAGGCGGCCGCCCTCGCCGCCTCCGGCCGCCCCGACCGGCGGGCGATGGAGTCGCTCCTGGCCGGGTACGACCAGGAGCTGGTCGACTGGGGCCGCTCCGACGATCGACCCGGCCCGACGAAGAACCGATCCTGGTAATTGACTAAGCGCTTGCTTAGAATCGGCGGTCTGCCAGGTCGAACCCGAGTGCGCGCCAGGAGACGTCATGACCGAAGTGAACCGCCAGATCCGCCTCGCCCGCCGGCCGGTCGGGGAGGTACGGCCGGAGGACTGGGAGCACGCCGACACCGCCGTCCCCGTCCCGGGGGACGGCGAGTTCCTCGGCCGGACCCGGTACGTCTCGCTGGACCCGGCGATGCGCGGCTGGCTCGACGACCGGCCCTCCTACCTGCCGCCGGTCGGGCTCGGCGAGGTGATGAGGGCCGGGTCGGTGGTCGAGGTGGTGGCCTCGAACCACCCCGGGTTCCGGGTCGGCGACCACGTGGTGGGCACCTTCGGGGTCCAGGACTACGCGGTGTCCGACGGCAAGGGCGCGCTGAAGGTCGACACGGCGCTCGCGCCGCCGTCGACCTACCTCGGGGCGCTCGGCATGCCCGGGATGACGGCCTACTTCGGGCTGCTGGAGGTCGGCGCGCTCAAGGAGGGCGAGACCGTGGTGGTCTCCGGCGCGGCCGGGGCCGTCGGCACCATGGTCGGGCAGATCGCCAAGGTGAAGGGCTGCCGGGTGGTCGGCATCGCGGGCGGACCGGAGAAGTGCGCGCTGCTGACCGGGGAACTCGGCTTCGACGCCGCGATCGACTACCGGGCCGAGGACGTCCGCGAGGCCCTGCGGACTCACGCCCCGGACGGCATCGACGTCTACTTCGACAACGTCGGCGGCCCGATCCTCGACGCCGCGCTGACCCGGCTGGCGATGCACGCCCGGGTGGTGATCTGCGGCGCGATCAGCCAGTACAACAGCGAGAAGGGCGTGCGGGGCCCGTCCAACTACCTGTCGCTGCTGGTGCGGCGGGCCCGCATGGAGGGCTTCGTGATCTTCGACTACGCCCCCCGGTTCGCGCAGGCGGCCGCCGAGATCGCGGGCTGGATCGGCGAGGGCCGGATCACCGTCAAGGAGCACGTGGTGGAGGGCACCGTCGACGACTTCCCGGAGACCCTCGGGATGCTGTTCCGCGGCGAGAACACCGGCAAGCTGGTGCTGCGCCTGGTCTGAACCGCCGACGGGCGGCCGCCGAAGTGTCGGCGGCCGCCCCCGGGTTCAGAGCCCGGCGAGGAGGGCGCGCAGCCGCTCGTCCTCGCGGATGCTGTCGATCACGCTGCCGAAGGCGACGATCCGGCGGTCGTCCTCGGCCAGTTCGGCGATCCTCCAGCGCTGGGCGGTGTGCAGTGCGTCGGCGCCCAGTGCCTGGAGGAATTCGCAGGCGCCCCTGACGTCGGCTCCCGCCTCGGCCGAGCGCAGGACGGCGTCGGCGAGCCGGGCGGGATCGACGGTGTCGGGGTCGGTGATGTCCAGCAGGGCCAGGGCGGCGGCGGGGGCCTTCTCCGGGTCGTCGAGCAGGCCTTCCAGACGGGGGATCAGGGGCCGGGCGGCCGTGCCCAGGAGCGCGGCGGCGCGAAGGGCTTCGACGACGGTCCAGCGGTACCACTGCCGCCCCTGGACGCGGTCGAGGACGGAGGCCAGGACCGGGACGACCTCCTCGGCGTCGCCCTCGATCCGCCAGAGGGCGACGGCGATCGCGACGTCGGCGTCCAGCGACGCGACGGCCGGCTCGGCGTCCGCGTCGCCGAGCGCCGCGCGCAGGGCCGGGAGCAGTCCGGCGGCGGCCGCGCCCAGGTCGCCGGCGGCCCGGGCGGCCTCGGCCACTTCACACGAGGCGGCCAGTCGTTCGGTGACGGTGTCGAGCAGGAACCCGGTCTCGCCGGTGAGGTCGTGGTGGGCCCGGGCGACCGCGACCGGCCCGGCGAGCTCCCGCAGCACGGCGGCGGCCCGCCGGCGCTCCGCCGCGGAACCTCCGGCGGCGACGGCCGAGATGGCGGCGGCCGCGTGGTGGAAGCGGGGCAGCACCGCGGTCAGCTCGGGCAGGGCGGCGGCGGCCTGCGGGCCCCACCGGCGCAGCAGATGCACCAGGGTGGCGGTCTCGGTGCTTTCCAGGCCCTCGACGGTCAGCCGGGCGCGGGCGGCGGCGAGCAGTCCCGGGGCGAACGGGAGGACCGGGCCGTAGGGATCGCCGGCGACCTCGAGGGCGCGGGGGCGCCGGTCGAGGTCGCGGGCCAGCAGCGGGGCCGCCTGCCGGGGCTCGACGCGCAGGAGTGCGGCCAGGGCCCGGTCGGCCGCCTCGTCGTCGGGCTGGGCGGCGAGTTCGGCCAGGACGGGCGCGGCCTCGGCGGCGAGCGGGCCGAGCTTGGCGAGCAGGGTCGCCGCCCACGGCTCGGCGGCGAGCGCGGCGATGGCCGGGAGGAGCCGCCGGGGGGCGCTGCGGGAGACGCAGCAGGCGTGGTCGGCCACGGGCAGGGCCTCGTTCCGCACCTCCGGGCGCGGGTCGCGCAGGGCGGCCTCCAGAAGGGCGAAGGCGCCTTCGCGGCCGTCCTCACTGTCGAGCAGCAGCAGGCCGTCGACGATCGCGTGCAGCGGTTCGCGGGCGTGCGGGCCGTACGGGTCGACGGTGAGATCGCCGGTCGGCAGGAGGCCGAGGGCGGCGGCGTGGTGGGCGGCGGTCCAGGGCTCCTCCGCCCTCAGGCTGATGAGGAGCGCGGCCAGCCGCAGCGGCGCGGGGGTGTCCGGGGCGATCAGGGCGGTGGCGTCGTCGAGAACGGCCGACAGGCTCAACCTCCCCATGGCAGTGAGCAGTTGGGCTCGAACGTCGACGTCCTTCTCGGTCGCCCAGCGGCTCCGCAGAACGGGCAGGGCGTGGGCGACCCCGGCGTGGCCGACCGTCCAGGCGGCGAGCAGCCGCACGGACTCGTCCTCGTCCGCCAACCTCGGCAGGATCAGCGGGAGTTGGGCGGCGACGGCGTCGCGGACGGCCCCCACCGGGACCTTCCACTCGTCCTCGCTCTCGGCCAACCCGCCGAGCAGGCAGAGGACTTCGACCGTCCGCCGCCCGGCGGCGGCGATCCCGGCGAGGTAGGGGACGGCGTCGACGCTGGCGGCGTACACCGTGCCCTGGTGGAGGATGGCGCCGTACAGGTCGGAGAGCGCCTCCTCGGCCTCCTCGTCGTCGCCCTCGGCGAGCGCGCGCAGCAGGTCGGGAAGGTCCTCGGCGGGGCCGTAGGCGTGCGGGACGGAGGCCCAGGGGTGGGCGTCGAGGCCGGCGAAGACGTCTGCGAGGTCCATGGGCGCGATCCTCGCAGCCGCCGCCGACATCGCGCCGGCCGCCCGCACCACGTGCGGTGCGGGCGGCCGGCCCCGCCTCAGGCGTCCCGGCGGGTCAGCCGCAGCGCCGCCAGGGTGAAGGCGACGGCCAGGTAGCCGGCCAGGGCGGCGAAGCAGCCGACCGGGCCGAGGCGCTCGGTGCCGGCGACCGTGGTGCCGAGGCCCTCGAAGACGCCCTGGAGGCCGAACCGGGCCACCCCGTCACCGAACGGGGCGAGCAGCATCGGGGAGAGGAAGAACAGCCCGAACAGCGCCGCGACGGCCCCCGCCGTGTGGCGCAGCAGGAAGCCGAGTGCCAGGCCGAGCAGGGCGAAGGCGGACAGGAACAGGCCGCAGCCGACGACGGCCCGGGCCACCCCCGGGTCGCCGAGCGAGACGGCCAGGTGCTTGGCCGTCAGGGCGCGCCGACCGAGCAGGAAGGTCAGGAAGGCGAGCAGCTGGCCGAGCAGCGCCGTCGCCCCGCCGACCACCAGGGCCTTGGCGGCGAGCACCTGGCCGCGCCGGGGCACGGCGGCCAGGGTGGAGCGGATCTGGCCGGTGGTGTACTCGCTGGAGGCGGCCAGTGTGCCGAGCGTCCCGACGGCGAGGACGGCGACGTAGAAGCCTCCGGAGAAGCCGTACCGGACGGGGTCGAAGCGCTCACGCTGGGCGGCCGTCCAGCCGTCCCACTGGTCGGCGGCGCTCGCGTAGTCGATCAGGCCGATGAACAGTGCGGCGGCCAGGGCGATGCCGGTGGCCAGCGGGGTCGCGCGGACGCTGCGCAGCTTGACCCACTCGCCGGCCAGGGCGCCTCGGGTGGTGATCACGCGCTCCTCCTCTCGGCCGCGGTGCGGTCCGCCGTGCGGTCCGCCGTGCGCTCTGCCGCGCGCTCTGCCGTGCGCTCTGCGGCACGCTCGGCGGTGCGGTACTCGACGGCCTCGCCGGTGGCGTCCAGGAAGGCCTGCTCCAACGAGGCCCGCCGGACGGTGAGTTCGTGCACGCCGATGCCGTGCGCGGCGGCCAGCTCGCCGATCGCGGCCGGTTCCGGGCCGACCACCGCGAGCGCCCCGTCGGGTTCCTCCCCCACGTGGGCCGCCCCGGCCGCCCGCAGCAGCCGGGCGAGTTCGGCGGGACGGGCGCAGCGCACCAGGACGTCCGTACGGGCGTGCTCGGCCAGGAAGTCGGCCGTCGAGCGGTCGGCGACCAGCCGCCCGCGCCCGATCACCACCAGGTGGTCGGCGGTGAGTGCCATCTCGCTCAGCAGGTGCGAGGAGAGCAGCACCGTCCGTCCCTCGGCGGCGAGCCGGCGCAGCAGGGTGCGGATCCACTGGACGCCCTCCGGGTCCAGCCCGTTGACCGGTTCGTCGAGCAGCAGCACGGCCGGGTCGCCGAGCAGGGCTGCGGCGATGCCGAGCCGCTGCTTCATGCCGAGCGAGAACCGCCCGGCGCGGCGGCGGGCCGCCGGTTCCAGGCCGGTGAGCTCCAGTACCTCGCGGACCCGGCGGGCGCCGAGGCCGTTGGTGACGGCGAGCGCGAGCAGGTGGTGGCGGGCGGAGCGGGCGGGGTGGACGGCCGCCGCGTCCAGCAGGGCGCCGACCTCGCGCAGCGGGTGGCGCAGCGCGGCGTACGGGCGGCCGTTGACGGTGGCCCGGCCGCCGGTCGGGGCGTCCAGGCCGAGGATCAGCCGCAGGGTGGTGGACTTGCCCGAGCCGTTCGGCCCGAGGAAGCCGGTGACCTGCCCGGGGCGGACGGTGAAGCTCAGCCCGTCCACGGCGAGGGTGCCGCCGTAGCGTTTGCTGAGGTCGTGTACCTCGATCAAGGTGGTGCCTTTCCTTCCGTGTCCTTGTCCTTCTGTGGCGGGCCGACGCGGCGCGCCTCGTTGCGTGCCTCCACGCTCCCGTCCGGGCCCGGGCCGGGCGTCCCGCCGTGGGC
>NZ_JAFLNG010000365.1 GCF_017427025.1 Streptomyces sp. FH025 | reverse complement strand
GATGACGTTTTCTGTTCGCTGAAATCTGTCGGCTGTCATCTGTCGGCTGTCATCTGTCAGCCGTCAGCCGCTAACCGTCAGCCGATCGCAGCCGCCGTGCGGGCGGCCGGGGAGGTGGCGAGGTAGCCCAGCGCCTGACTGGAGGACCCCTCCTGGGTCGGGTGGTAGCCCGGCCGCAGGTACCGCAGCCCGGAGCGGATCGACTTCACCGGATCCGGCAGCAGCCCGCGCTTGGCGATCTGGCCCGCCTCCCGCCAGGTGGGCTTGAGTCGCCCCGCCAGCGTCGGGTCGGCGGCGAGCATGAACCGGGCGCCGCGCACCCACAGGTGGACCAGCAGTGGCCCGGAGACCATCATCCCGCGTATCCGACGCAGGTAGCCCGGGTCCAGGTGGACCATCAGGTCGAAGGCGACGCTGCGGTGCTCGACCTCCTCGGCGCCGTGCCAGCGCAGCAGGTCGAGCATCGTCGGGTCGGCTTTCGCCCGGTCCAGGCCGGGCGAGTTGAGGGCCCAGTTGCCGAGGAAGGCGGTGAAGTGCTCGATCGCCGCGACGAAGGCGACCCGCTCGATGATGTTCTCCCGCCGCTGGGCCGGCGTCAGGCCCTGCTTGTCACCCAGGACACGCTGGAACAGCCAGGAGATCTGCCGGACGTACGGGCGCGGGTCGAGCCCCTGGCCGAGCAGGTGGTCGAGCACCTCCTGGTGCGCCTCGGCGTGGATGGCCTCCTGCCCGATGAAGCCGAGCACCTCCTCGCGCAGCTGCTCGTCCCGGATCAGCGGCAGGGCCTCCTTGAACACCTTGACGAACCAGCGCTCGCCCTCGGGCAGCAGCAGGTGCAGCACGTTGATGACGTGGGTGGCCATCGGCTCGTCCGGGATCCAGTGCAGCGGCAGCCCGGACCAGTCGAAGCGGACGTCCCGGGGCTCCAGGACGAGGCCGTCGTGCACACGCGCGGCGGGGGCGGCGAGGGCGGGGACAGGGGTGGTTCGGGTCATGACAGGCCCTCCTGACCTGGGCGGGCGGCTCGATTGAGGGAAACGTACTCGCGGGTAGCGGCCGGGACAAGGGTTTCGGCAACTCTTATCGACATCGAGTCTAATAAGTGATGCACACCCGAGGACGCCCCGGAGGACGACAACGGGAACACCGCTGAATCACCACCAGTGGAACGGTCGGGACAACGAGGGCCCCGCCGGACGCGTCACGTCCGGCGGGGCCCGTCGGGCGGACGGTTCAGACCGCCATCGCCAGCATCAGCGGCGCCGCCCGAGCCGCCAGCAGCTCGGCGGCGGCCTTCAGCTTGTGGATGTTGTCCGCCGGCATCGAGGTGGCCAGGCACCCGACCGTGCTGCCCGCCGTGATCGGCACCGCCGCGCACACCGTGCCGAGCGCGTACTCCTGAATGTCCAGCACCGGCACCGTGGCCGGCTGCCGCTCCAGCCGGTGCATCAGCTGGTCGGCATCGGTGACCGTGCGGGAGGTGAGCCGGGCGACCGGGTGCCGGGAGAGGTGGTCGCGCCGGGCGTCCGCGTCCAGCTGGCTGAGCAGGCACTTGCCGATCGCGCTGGCGTGCGCGGTGGCCCGGAAGTCCACCCACTCCTGCACGGCCGGCGCGAAGTCGGACGCCGAGACCGCCTCGACCGACAACTCCCCCTCGTGGTAACGGCTGAAGTACACCGCGGCGCCCAACTCGTCGCGGAGTTCGGCGAGTTTGCGGTTCAGTCGAGCCTTGACCAGCTGTTCCCGGTTGTGCTGCCCGAGCAGCGCGAAGGTGCCGCCGAGCACCCAACCCCCGTCCTGGCACTGGAGGTAGCCCTCGATCTCCAGGATCTCCGCGAGCCGCCGCACGGTCGGCAGGCCGAGCGAGGTCTCCCTCGCGAGGGCGACCAGGGTGGCGCCGTCGGGGTGGCGGTCGACGGCCTCCAGCAGTCTGAGGGCGTGCTGCAGGGAGGTGAACGGGCCCGCCAGGCCCTGGTCCAAAGCGGCGTGACGACCCGGGGCTGGTGTCGACATGTCGTCCCCTTCCGATGTCCCCCCACGGAGCGACCGCGGGCAGTCTCCAGCCTATCGACCCCGCGCCCCCGACAACTGCCGTCCGTGAATATCCGTGAGCATTCCGTGGAGCGCGGCCCGGTCACCTGGTAAAAGGGGCGGCCGCCCGACGCCCGACGGGCCCCTCCCCCACTGCCCGGAGGGAGGGACCCGTCGCACGGCCGCCGGGTTGCGGTCCCGGGCGGCCGTGCGGGTGCGGATGGTCGGTCGACAGGTCGCGGCGGCTCAGCCCTCGTCGCCCGCGCGCAGTTCGGCGACGGCCGCCGCGACCCTGGCGCCGTACTCCTCGTCGGCGGCGTGGAAGTGGGCCAGGTTCTTCTCGACGACGTCGTCCCGCGTCACCTGCGACAGGGAGCCCGCGATGTTGCCGACCAGGCGGGCCTTCTCGCCCTCCGACATCAGCCGGTACAGCTCGCCGGCCTGGAAGAAGTCGTCGTCCTTGCTGTGGGCCGGAGTCGTGTAGGTGCCGGTGTGGCCGTTCACCTCGACCGGCGCCGCGAGCGCCTCGTCGGTCTGGGTCGGGCCGCCGTACGAGTTCGGCTCGTAGTTCCTGCCGCGGCCCGCGCCGTTGACGGCCATGGCCCCGTCCCGGCCGTAGTTGTTCGCCTCGGTGGCGCGCGGGGCGTTCACCGGCAGCAGGGTGTGGTTGACGCCGAGGCGGTAGCGCTGGGCGTCCGCGTAGGCGAACAAGCGGCCCTGGAGCATCTTGTCCGGGGACGGACCGATGCCGGGCACGAAGTTGTTCGGCGAGAACGCGGACTGCTCGACCTCGGCGAAGACGTTCTCCGGGTTCCTGTTGAGCACCAGGCGGCCGACCTTGACCAGCGGGTAGTCGGCGTGCGGCCACACCTTGGTGAGGTCGAAGGGGTTGAAGCGGTAGTCCGCGGCCTCGGCGACCGGCATCAGCTGGACGTAGAGGGTCCAGGACGGGAAGACCCCGCGCTCGATGGCCTGGTGCAGGTCGCGCTGGTGCGAGTCGGCGTCGGCACCGACCACCTCGGCGGCCTGGTCGCCGTCCAGGCTGCGGATGCCCTGGTTGGTCTTGAAGTGGTACTTCACCCAGTGGGCCTCGCCCTCGGCGTTGACCCACTGGTAGGTGTGCGAGCCGTAGCCGTTCATGTGCCGGTACGAGGCCGGAATGCCGCGGTCGCCGAACAGCCAGGTGATCTGGTGGGTCGAGGCCGGCGAGTGGGCCCAGAAGTCCCAGACGTTGTCCGCCTCCTGCACGCCGGTGTACGGGTCGCGCTTCTGCGAGTGGATGAAGTCGGGGAACTTGACCGGGTCCTTGATGAAGAACACCGGGGTGTTGTTGCCGACGAGGTCGTAGTTGCCCTGCTCCGTGTAGAACTTCACGGCGAAGCCGCGCGGGTCGCGCACCGCGTCGCTGGCGCCCAGGTTGCCGGCCACCGTGGAGAAGCGCAGGAAGACCTCGGTGCGCTTGCCGACCTCGGACAGGAAGGCCGCCCTCGTGTACTTCGCCACCTCGTCGGTGACCTCGAAGTAGCCGTACGCGCCTGAGCCCCGGGCGTGCACGACGCGCTCCGGGATGCGCTCGCGGTTGAACCGGGCCAGCTTCTCCAGCAGGTGCTGGTCCTGGATCAGCAGCGGGCCGTACTCGCCGGCGGAGGCCGAGTTCTGGTTGTCGGCGACCGGGGCGCCGGACTCCGTGGTCAGGATCTTGGGCATGGAGGGTCCTTCAGATGTCGATGGAGGCGGCGCGTGAAGAGCGAGGTGACGGTGCTCAGACGGTGCTCAGAGGTTTCGGATACCGAGCAGGCGCCGTACGGCGGCCGCGCCCGGGTCCGTCAGCGGGCGGGCGGCGGCCAGTTCCGCGGCCTCCGCGCCGCTCAGGCCGGCCTCGGTGAGGGCGTCCGCGGCCTCGGCGGCCGGGACGGCGTTGAACCAGCGCAGCGCGAGGGCCGCGCGGCCGGCCTCGGTGAGGCGGCCGGTGAGCCGGAGACGGGCGAGGCCGCCGTCCGGGTAGACGTTGATCCGCACGTGGGTCACCGGGCGGCCCGCGGAGAGCCGGAAGCGGTGCCGGGTGTCGGGCTGCAGCCGGGTGCGGGGCAGGAGTTCGAACCACTCGCCGTCGGCCGGATCCTGCCCGGTCGAGGCGTCGAAGCCGATCAGGTCGGCCCAGCCGGGGGCATTGGCGACAAAGTGGGAGGTGTCCACCTCGACGGCCAGGACCTCACCGCCCCCGGCCAGGGCGATCTGCACCCAGTCGTTGGCCTTGTCGCGCCGACGCCGGGTCTCCCAGCCATCGCCCATGACGGAGGCTCGGCCGGGAGCGTTCAGGTTGTGCGGGGAGGAGAAGTAGCGGTCGGAGGCCACCTCGGCCACGCCGCCGAACTCCTGCGCGGCCAAGTCGAAGGTGAGGCCTTCGAGTTCGCGCGGGTCGGGCAGCACCTCGCCGTGCACCCTGAGCCGGGCGACGCCTCCGTCCGGGAAGATGTTCAGCCGCACGTGGGTGTAACGGGTGCCGTCCTGGACGGCGAACTCGTGGGCGGTGTCACCCTGCAGCGGGGTGCGCGGCACCACCGTGGTCCACTCGGCGTCCCGCAACTCCTCGGGTGAGGGGTGGCCGGGTACGGAGGCGGCCTCGACCGAGGCGCTTTCCGGGTAGTTGCCGGTGAAGTGGGCGGTGTCGACGATCACGCCGCGGATCACCCCGGCGGCCCCGAGCCGGACGATCGTCCAGTCGTGGTCCTGGTCGGTGGGGTGCGGGTGGTCGGCGGAGACGCCGCGGCGGCGCTTGGACTCCCAGCCGTCCATGATCTGGCCCTTGTGGCCGAAGGTGTGCGGACGGAACTCGGCCGGCTTCGCGACCAGCAGGTTCTCCGCGTCCGCGAAGGTGTCCTCGTTGGTGGCGACGACGCCCGCGCCGAGCAGCCGGGAGGCCAGGTCGACCAGCTCGGTGAAGGGAGCGCTCGGGGTGTCGGCAATGGTCACTGACTCTCCTCAGAAGACGTTGTCGGATCAGAAGACGTTGTCGGTTCACACGACGTCGTCGGTTCACACGACGTCGTCGGGCGGGGTGTCCGCGGGCCGGGTGAGCGGGCGCCCGAAGGGCTCGGCGCCGGTGTCCACCACGCGGCCGCGCAGCCAGGTGGTGCGGACCGCCCCGGTGAGCGTCCGGCCCGCGTACGGGGTCACCGGGTTGCGGTGGTGCAACCCGGCGGCCCGGACGGTGAGTTCGCCGTCGGGGTCGAAGGCGACCAGGTCGGCGTCACGGCCGACCGCGATGGCGCCCTTGGTGCCGCTGAGGCCGGCCAGCTCGGCCGGCCCGGCGGACATCCAGCGCACCACGTCGGCCAGGGTGTGGCCGCGGCGGCGGGCCTCGGTCCAGACGGCGGGCAGGCCCAGCTGGAGCGAGGCGATGCCGCCCCAGGCGGCCGCGAAGTCGCCGCTTCCGCCGTACTCGGGCAGCAGCTTGAGATCGGGGGTGGACGGCGAGTGGTCGGAGACGACGGCGATGAACTCGCCGCGCCCCAGGGCTTCCCAGAGCGCGTCGCGGTTGGCCTCGTCGCGGATCGGCGGGCAGCACTTGAAGGCGGTGTCGCCGTCCGGCACCTGCTCGGCGGCGAGGGTCAGGTAGTGCGGGCAGGTCTCGGCGGTCACCCGTACGCCGTCCGCGCGGGCCCGGCGCAGCAGCGGCAGCACGGCCGCCGAGGAGACGTGCAGGATGTGCACCCGGGCGCCGGTGCGCCGGGCGGTGTCGAGGAGGTGGGCGACGGCGGCGGTCTCCGCGCCGGCGGGGCGGGAGGCGAGGAAGTCCCGGTAGTGGACGCCGGGTTGCTGCGGCGCGGCGGCCAGGACGGCCGGGTCCTCGGCGTGGATGATCGCCAGCGCCCCGATCCTGGCCTGCTCGGCCAGGGCGGCCTCCAGGTCGGCGGCCTCGACGTGCGGAAACTCGTCGACGCCGGACGGGGCGAGGAAGCTCTTGAAGCCGAACACGCCCGCCCGGTGCAGGGGTTCGAGGTCGGCGACGTTGCCGGGGACCGCTCCGCCCCAGAAGCCCAGGTCGACCCATGCCCTACCCTCGGCGGCCTTCCGCTTGACCTCCAGCGCCGCCACCGTGGTGGTGGGCGGGATGGAGTTGAGCGGCATGTCGATGACGGTGGTGACGCCACCGGCCGCAGCCGCCCGGGTGGCGGTGGCGAAGCCCTCCCACTCGGTGCGGCCGGGCTCGTTGACGTGCACGTGGGTGTCGACCAGGCCGGGCAGCAGGGCGGTGTCGCCGAGGTCCGTGAGCCCGGCCGCGAGCTCAGCCGCGAGCTGTGTGAGCGAGCCGTGCGCGGCGACCTCGACGATCTTCCCGTCCCGGATCAGCACGTCCGCGGGGCGCTCACCGTCGGGCAGGACCACCCGTCGGGAGCTGATCACCATCGGCTGGCTGAAAGGCATGGGAGACCTCCGAAACCTGGAAGTTGAGGATGGTTTGGGGGTGGGCGACGCCGGAGCGACCGAAGGATTGCCGGGGAGCCTAGGGCCGCCTTCAACAAAACGTCAATGGAGGAACGTACGAGGCCTCAGCCCGGAAGCAGCTCCTCGGCCAACCGCTCCCCCGCGACCTCGGCCAGCTCGGCGGCCCTGGTCAGACTGTCGCCCGGCCGCTCCGCCAGATCGGTGAGCGCGATGGCGGCGGTGAACCCCGCCGCCCGCCACTGCGACTCGGACAGCTCCAGCCGGCCCGCCACCGCGGCCACCCGAACCCCCGCCCGGGCCGCCGCCGCGGCGACTCCGGCGGGGGCCTTGCCGTGGAGCGTCTGCGCGTCCAGGCAGCCCTCGCCGGTGACGACGAGGCGTGCCCCGTGCACGGCCTCGTCGAAACCCAGCAGTTCGAGCAGCAGCTCGATACCGGGCCGCATGGAGGCGCCGAGCAGCGCGAGGGCGGCGAAGCCCACCCCGCCGGCGGCTCCGGCACCGGGGGACTCCCGTACGTCGCGGCCGGTCACCGCGGCGACCTGGTCGGCAAAACGGGTCAGGCCCTCCTCCAGGACCATCAGGTCGTCCGCGTCGGCGCCCTTCTGCGGGCCGTAGACGGCGGCGGCGCCGCGCGGGCCGAGCAGCGGGTTGTCCACGTCGCAGGCGACCACCAGCTCGACGCCGGTCAGCAGCTCGGCCAGCCGGCCCGGGTCGATCCGCGCGAGTCGGCGCAACGCGGCCCCACCGGGCGGGAGTTCGGTGCCGTCCGCGTCGCGCAGGCTCACTCCGAGCGCCTGTACCATGCCGGCCCCGCCGTCGGTACAGGCACTGCCGCCGAGGCCCAGCACGATCCGCTTGGCACCCAGCGACACCGCCCGGCGGATCAGCTGGCCGACCCCGTAGGAGCTCGCCGCGAGCGGGGCGGTCCGGCCGCCGGGCAGCCGGGCGAGCCCGGCGGCCTGGGCCAGCTCGACCACGGCGGTGTCGCCGCTGACGGCGAGCGCGGCCTCCACCGGCAGGCCGGTCGGGCCGGCCACCTTGGCCGGGACGCGGGTGAAGCCGGCCGCGAGCGCGGCGGCCAGGGTGCCCTCGCCACCGTCGGCGACGGGCAGTTCGCGCACCTCGGTGCCGGGCGCGGCGCGGCGGATGCCGGCGGCGATCCGGGCGGCGGCCTCGGCTCCCTCCAGGGTGCCCTTGAACTTGTCCGGAGCTACGACCACATGGCCCTGGCGGGGGGTGGGGGGCATGACGCGGTCCTCGTTTCCGTA
>NZ_JAFLNG010000364.1 GCF_017427025.1 Streptomyces sp. FH025 | reverse complement strand
GGCGTCGGTGACCGTGACCGTCACGTTGGAGTTGGCCGCCGCGGTCGGGGTGCCGGTGATCACGCCGGTCGAGGCGTTGATGACCAGGCCGGCCGGCAGGCCGGTCGCCGAGTAGGACAGCGGGGCGGTGCCGCCCGAGGCCTTGATCTGGAGGTTCACCGCAGTGCCGACGGCGGTCGACTGGTTGCCCGGGTTGGTGACGGTGACGCCGCCCGGGTTGGGCAGCGAGCCGACGTTGACGCCGGCCCAGGCGGTGGCGACCGCGTTGTACTCGGCGCTGTTCGCGCCGTACAGGTCGGTGGCCGCGTTCAGGGTCGCGGTCCGGGCGGCCGCGTAGTTGGTGGTGGAGGTCATGTAGGCGGTCAGCGCCTTGTACCAGATCTGCTGCGCCTTGTCCCGGCCGATGCCGGTGACGGTGATGTTGTTGACCGTCGGGCTGTTGTAGCTGACGCCGTTGATCACCTTGGCGCCGCTGCCCTCGGCCAGCAGGTAGAAGAAGTGGTTGGCGACACCGGACGAGTAGTGCACGTCCAGGTTGCCGACGCCCGAGTACCAGGAGTCGGCCGAGGTGCCGTCCTTGGAGGGCTTGTCCATGTAGCGCAGCGGCGTGCCGTTGCCGTTGATGTCGATCAGCTCGCCGATGAGGTAGTCCGGGTTGTCGGCGGGCAGGTTGGCGTAGAACTCGACCATCGAGCCGAAGATGTCCGAGGTGGCCTCGTTGAGGCCGCCGGACTCGCCCGAGTAGTTCAGGTTGGCGGTGGCGGAGGTGACGCCGTGGCTCATCTCGTGGCCCGCGACGTCGAGTTCGGTCAGCGGGTGGGTGTTGCTCTGCCCGTCGCCGTAGGTCATGCAGAAGCAGCCGTCGTCCCAGAACGCGTTGACGTAGCCGGTGTCGTAGTGGACCCGGCTCATGGCGCCGACGCCGTCGTTCTTGATGCCGGTGCGGCCGAAGGTGTTCTTGTAGAAGTCCCAGGTGACGGCGGCGCCGTACTGGGCGTCGACGGCGGCCGACTCGCGGTTGCTGACCTGGCCGTTGCCCCAGGTGTCGCTGGACTTGCTGAACAGCGTGCCGTTGCCGGACGTACCGTTGTTCATGTCCGTGGTGTACTGGCCACCGCGGCTGGCGTCCTTGAGCTGGTAGGTCGAACCGCTCTGGGTGGTGGTCAGCGGCACGTTGCCGACGAACACGCCGGTGCCGGACCCGCGCTTGATGCCGTCCGCCTTGCTGAGCACGTCGCCGGTCTTGGCGTCGGTGACCACGTGCAGCTTGCTCGGGGTGCCGTCGGACTCGCGGCCGGAGACGACGGTCTCCCAGGCGAGCTTCGGGGTGCCGTCCGCGGCCCAGACGACCAGGCGCGGGGCGGAGTCGACACTGCCCTGCTCGACGGCGAGCGCGGCGGCCTGGGCCTTCGGGGCGGCCAGGGTCGGGGTGGTCTCGACGCCCGCGAGGTTCGCCTCGCTGGCCTTGGTCACGCTCCTGGTGGCCCCGTTGGCGTCCTGGTGCACGATCAGGTCGCCGCCGAGCACCGGGAGGCCGGCGTAGGTGCGCTCGTAGCGCAGGTGGCGGGCGCCGGTGGCGTCCTGGACGACGTCCTTGGTGACCAGCTTCTCCTGGCCGCTCAGGTTGAGCGCCTGGGCGAGGGAGGCGGTCTGCTGGTTGGCCGAGGTGATCAGCGCGGCCCGGGTGGCCTGCTGGGTGGCGACGGCGGTCGGCGCGTCCGGGGAGGCCGCCTGCGCGATCACCGGTATGCCGGTGACCAGCAGCGCGGTGGTGGCGGCCATGACAACCGCCGCCTTCCGGGCGTGAGCGTAACGGGACATGCGGACTCCTTTTCCGACCGGCGCGGGTTCACGCTCGGTGGAGAGAAACCTGGGCCGCGGGGTCGCGGCGCAGTGGGGGCCCCCGCCGGGTGCGACGGGGGTGCGGTTGCGGTGCTCACAAGCCGTTGCAGGGTTCGTAGCAGGATCGAGACGCGCTGCACCTGAGCTGAGCCGACTGCGCCGGGGGGTGGGGTCCCCTCGTCCGCAGCAGGAGGAATCGTGGCAGCAAACGCGCCGTTAATGACAGATGCATGCCACCGATTGGCCGATTCATTACCGAAACCGTATGCACGACGGTCCGTCAGTTGTGTTACCCCATGACGAAGTCTTGAACACGGTTTTCATGGTCCCGGCAAAGTTCGATCACTACCGGAGGTGACTGACCAGCGCTCAGGGCCGCCGCCCGTACCGCCGGGTAGCGGGCAGCGCCCGGCCCGCGCGGCACGTCACAGTTCCGGCCGTGCCACCGCCGGATTCCGGCCAGTTCGCGGCTGGAACGGAACCGGGCCCCGCACCGCCCGAACGGCGGTGCGGGGCCCGGGAGTTACCGGAGCCTGTCTTCGGTCGAGGAATCAGCCCTGGACGAACACCGCCACGGTGCGGCCCGGCACGGTGAACGTCCCGGTCGCGGCGTCGAAGCCGGACCGCTTCACCACCTCGTCCACCCCGCCCGCCTGGACGGGGTGCAGCGCCTGGCTCGTCCCCCGCAGGGCCGCCACGGTCTGCGCCTGCGCGGTGGGCGTGGCGTTGAAGACCACGGTGACGCCCTTCTCCGCCCCCTTGAGCCCGGTGCCGTCCAGGTGCAGGGTGACCACCCCGGGCGTCTCACCCGGCGTGCCGGAGAGCGGGTACGACAGCCGCTGCTGGACGTCGGCCAGGGTCGGCAGCGAGAACAGCGGCGAGGAGCGCTTGATCCGCAGGAACTCCTGGAACTGCGCCGCGGTCGCCCGGATGTCGGCCGCTCCCACGGTCAACTTCGGGTTGGCCAGCAGGGACTGGGCGGTCGGCCACATCTCCTGGTTGTCCTTCGCCATCGGCAGGCCGCGACCCCAGCCGTTGCCCTCGGACGCGTCCCAGTGGATGGCGTTGAACCAGTCGCCCGAGTCGTAGGAGTTGGAGTCCAGCGACTTGGAGCGCAGCAGGTCGCTGCCGGCCTGGGCGAAGCCCGCACCCTGGGTGAGCGCGGTCAGCGACAGTCCGAGCGCCTGCATCCGGGCCCGGTCGGCGGGCGCGGTGGTGGTCGGCAGCTTGTAGGCGAGCGCGTCGAAGAGGTCGGTGTTGTCGTGGGCGTCCACGTACTCCACCGCCTCGCCCGGCCTGGCCGCGTACCCGGTCGGGGCGCCGTTGTAGTCGACCTGGGCGCCGGTGACGGCCTTGCCCGCGCTGTCGGTGAAGGAGTAGCCGGCCAGGTTGCCGGTCAGCCCCACCTTGATCTGGTCCATCTGGTGCAGCAGCCGGGCCTTCTGCTCCTCCGGAGTGCCGTTCGCGGGCGAGCCGTTGGGGTCGGTGTACAGGCCCGAGGCGAAGCCCTGCTGCGGCGCGGAGTTCAGCATGAAGTTGCCGCCGCGGGCGGCGTCGCGGATCCGGTCGTCGAAGGTGGCGATGCCGGTGCCGGCCATGTTGGCCTGGGTGGCCTGCACGAACCGGGCGTCGTTCGCGACGACGCCGAAGTTCCAGCCCTCGCCGTACAGCAGGACGTTCTTGCCGTCCACGCCGTCCGACTCGGGCGTCATCTTCCGCAGCGCGGCCTGCACGTCCAGCATGGTGGACTTCGGGTCCAGGCCCATCAGGTCGAAGCGGAAGCCGTCGACCTGGTACTCCCGGGCCCACAGCGTCACCGAGTCGACCACCAGCCGGTTCATCATGGCGTGCTCGGGCGCGGTGTCGGCGCAGCAACTGTCCGTCGTCACCTTGCCGTTGGCGTCCAGCCGCTGGTAGTAGCCGGGGACGACCCTGTCCAGCACCGAGTGCTCGGCCTGGCCGCTGGCGGCGGTGTGGTTGTACACCACGTCCAGCACCACCCGCAGTCCGGCCGCGTGCATCGCCTGCACCATCCGCCGGAACTGCACGGTGCGGGCGGTGCCGGTGGAGTCGGTCGCGTACGTGCCCTCCGGCACGTTGTAGTGCAGTGGGTCGTAGCCCCAGTTGTACGCGTCGTCGGCGGCGACGGCCGCCACGCACTCCTGCTGCTTCGGGCTGTCCGCCGGAAGGGACTTGAGGTCGCAGGGCGGCAGCTTCTGGTCGGCCCTGTTCTTCGGGATGGACGCGATGTCGAAGGTCGGCAGCAGGTGGACGGTGGTCACCCCGGCCTTGGCGAGGTCCCGCAGGTGCTGCATCCCGGCCGAGTTCGACTCGGTGAACGCCAGGTAGGTGCCGCGCTCGGCGGCCGGGACGGTGGAGTCCTCCACCGAGAAGTCCCGGACGTGCAGCTCCTGGATCTGCTGCTGCGCGAGCGGGACGGCCTTCGGGCGGGGCTGGTCGTCCCAGCCCTGCGGCTTGAGCTCCTTGGCGTCCAGGTCGGCGACCAGGCTGCGCCCGGAGTCGGCGGACAGCGCCACCGAGTACGGGTCGGTGACGGTGTTGACCACCGTCTGCTGCACCGAGGGCGCCCAGACCTTGACCTGGTACAGGTAGTACTTTCCGTCCAACTCCGGCTTGTCGCGGACGACTTCCCACATCCCGGTCTCGTCGTCCCGCTTCAGCGGCAGCGTCCTCGGGGTGCCCCCGGTGGCGCCGTCGAAGACCTGGACGGAGACCTCCTGCGCGGTCGGCGCCCAGAGCGAGAGCGCGACCTTGCCGTTGTAGTACGCCGGGCCGAAGTCCACCTTGCCGGTGCGGCCCGCGTACAGGTCGTCCAGCACGCCGGGGATCTGTACGCCGGTGGCGGCCGACACGGCGCCGCTGGGCAGGTGTTCGGTGAAGAGCAGCTGGCCGCGCAGCGCGGCCGGGACGCGGGCGGTGTCCCGGGCGTCCACGGTGAAGGCCCGGTAGCCCGCCAGGTGCGGGTACTTGGCCTTCTGCGCGTCGGTCAGCCCGCCGGCGGCCGGGGTGAGCCGGATCCACTGGCCGGGCTTGGTCAGCGCGCCCTTGTCGGCGCGGATGCCGCCCGCGGGGTCGTACACCAGCTGGGCGCTGGTGCCGCCGGCCAGGGCCTGGTCGGTGGCGCCGTAGTTCGCGGGGACGACGACGGTCCTCGCGTCGATCCACTGGGCCTTGGCGCTGCCCAGGTCCAACTGCGAGGAGGCGGCCGGGTTCTGCGGCAGCAGGTAGCCCTCGCGGCCGCCGAGGATCCACACCTCCCTGCCGTTGACGGCGAAGTCCAGCGACTGGTCGGCGGGCAGGTCCTTGTCGTTGCCGTTGTGCAGGATGTAGCTGAGGCTGGTCGCGCCGGGGGCGAGCGGCACCTCGAAGACGGCGCCGAAGGCGTCGCGGCGCGCGGGCATCAGCGGCTTGCCCCAGTCGGTGGGGTTGGCGGCGCCCGTCCAGTCGTGCAGGCCCCAGCCGTCGTAGTTCCCGTCGGCCCGGTTGTAGTGGATGACGGCGGTGTTCGCCGGCTGTGTGTCGGCCGGGCCCGGATTGGCGGTGCGGACGGCGGGGTCGCCCTGCTTCAGCCACACCTCACCGGAGGTGCCGACGTCGAGGTGGCGGTCGGCGTCCACGTCCTTGACGCCGTTCTTCTCCACGATGAAGCCGACGTCCGAGGCGCCGGGCTTGAGCCGCACGTACGCGAAGGCGCCGTACGCGTCCCGCCCGGTGAAGGCGTGCCCGGCCGGCCACTGGGTGGCCTCGCCGTCGGCGAGGTCGCCCCAGGCGTAGAGGTTCCAGCCGTCGTAGTCGCCGTCCGGCCGGTTGTAGTGGACGACGGCGTACGGGCGCGCGCCGGCGGTGGGCACCGGCTTGGGCGCGGGGGTGCCGGTGGTGAAGCTCGCGGTGGCGGAGCGCAGGTGGCCGCCGGAGTCCTGCACGACGGCCTTGTAGCGCACCACCGTGCCGGGGGCCACGGCGCCGAGGTCCTGCGTCACCGCGAAGAGTCTTTGGCCGTCGGAGCCGGACTTCCCGGTGTCGGCGGTGCCCAGGGTCTTCCAGGGCCCGTTGCCGATCTGGGCGGCGAAGCTGACCCGGTTGAAGCCGCCGCCATCGGCCTTGGCCCCGATGGTGACCAGCCCGGTGGAGCCGTCCGCCGGCGGCTGCACCGAGAGCTGGGGAGCGGCGTTCACGGCGGCCAGCCTGGCGCCCGCCTTGAACACGACCGAGGACAGCGCCGGCACGGTGACCGTCACCTTGCGGTCGGCGCCGCTGGTGGCCCGCTCTCCCGCCGTCGGGTAGATCCGGTCGAAGCCCATCCCGGCCGAGAAGGTGTCCAGCGTGACGGTCTTCGCCTCGGCGGCGTTGTTGACCGCCACCAGGTACTCGACCTGCTGCCCCGCGTCGATCCGGGAGAAGGCGTAGACGCCCGCGCCGTCGGCGGCGTACCGCTCGATCTGCGCGCCGTCGGCCAGCGCCGGGTTGTCCCGCCGCAGCTGGGCCAGCCCGGCGACGCCCCGGTAGAGCTCGCCGTTCTGCCCGTACCGGTCGGCGGGGCCGGAGGGGCCGCCGAGCACCCGGTCGCCGTTGTACGAGGCGGTCCTGGAGGCGAACATGTCCTGCCGGGCGTCCTTGTCGCCGCCCGCGCCGGTGAAGCCCTGCTCGTCGCCGTAGTAGACGACGGGCTGGCCGCGGGTGAGGAACTGGAGCTCGGTGCCGAGCCGGTCCTTCTTCAGCAGGGCCGCCTCGTCGGCGCCCGGGTTGTCGGCCAGCAGGAAGGAGCCGAACCGGCCCATGTCGTGGTTGCCGAGGAAGGTCGGCAGCTCGTACGCGTCGGTGTCGGCGCTGGTGTAGCGGTAGTCCTGGCCGTAGACGTCGGCGAGGTTCCTCGCCGAGCCGCCCTGGGAGACGTAGGAGCGGGCCGCGCCCTGGAACGGGAAGTCCAGGGTGGCCTGGAGCTTGCCCTGGGTGACGTACGGCGAGGTGACGGCCGGGTCGCCGGAGTAGACCTCGCCGAACATGAAGAACCGCTTGTTGCCCTGCTTGGCCGCGAAGTCCTTGAGCGCGGGCGCCCACTGCTGCCAGAACGCCATGTTGACGTGCTTGACGGTGTCGATCCGGAAGCCGTCCACGCCGGCGTCCTTGACCCACTGCTGGTAGACCTGCTCGAAGCCCTTCACCACGCGCGGGTTCTGGGTGTCGAGGTCGTCCAGCCCGCTGAAGTCGCCCTCGGTGGCGGACTCGCCGACGAAGGTCGAGTCGCCCCGGTTGTGGTAGAGCGACGGGTCGTTGAGCCAGGACGGGGTCTTGGCCTTGGCGTCGGCGGGGGTGCGGAAGACCGGGGTGTAGGGGAAGGAGCCCTTGGTGATCTTCGGCCAGGTGGGCGCCGGGGGTACCTCCCGGCCGGAGGCCGGGAGAGCGTCGGCGATGGCGGTCTCGTCGACCGGGTTGCCGTCGGCGTCCAGCGTCGGGTACGCGCCGGTCGAGCGGTAGGCGTGCTGCTGCTCGGCGTAGTCGATGACGTCGGCGGTGTGGTTGGTGATGACGTCGAAGAAGACCTTGATGCCGCGCGCGTGCGCCTTGGCTATCAGCTCCTTGAGCTGCGCGTTGGTGCCGAAGTGCGGGTCGACCTGGGTGAAGTCGGTGATCCAGTAGCCGTGGTAGCCGGCCGAAGCCTGGTCCCCGGTGCCCTGCACCGGCTTGTTCTTGAAGATCGGGGCCATCCAGATCGCGGTGGTGCCGAGGTTCTGGATGTAGTCGAGCTTCTGGATCAGGCCGGCCAGGTCGCCGCCGTGGTAGAAGCCCTTGTCGGTCGGGTCGAAGCCGTTCTCCAGCCGCCCTCCCGTGATGCCTCCGGTGTCGTTGGCGGTGTCGCCGTTGGCGAAGCGGTCGGGCAGGACGAAGTAGAACTGCTCG
>NZ_JAFLNG010000363.1 GCF_017427025.1 Streptomyces sp. FH025 | reverse complement strand
GCAGTCCCTGCCCGGCAACCCCGACTGGGAGATCACCGACCCGGGCCCGGACGGCGCCATCGAGGGCTTCGCCGACCGGGTCAGCGTGCTGCCCGGCGAGTCCTTCGGTCTGCACGTCTCCACCCCCGCCGCCGCCTTCAGCGTCTCCGCCTACCGGATGGGCTGGTACGACGGCGCCCGCGCCCGCCTGGTCTGGCGCGGCGAGCACGTCCCCGGCGCCAAGCAGCCGGCCCCCCACGTGGACCAGGCCACCCGCACCGTGCTGACCGGCTGGCAGCGCAGCCTCACCGTGGACACCGCCGGCTGGCCCGAGGGCGCCTACCTGCTGCGCCTGGACGCCGAGGACGGCTCCGGCCGCCGCTACGTCCCGCTCACCGTCCGCTCCGCGACCACCGCCGGCCGGACGGTCGTCATGAGCGCCCCGGCCACCTGGCAGGCGTACAACGAGTGGGGCGGCTACAGCCTGTACAACGGCCCGTCCGGCACCCTGGCCACCCGCTCGCTGCGGGTCGTCTTCGACCGGCCGTACGACTACGACCACGGCGCCGGGCTGTTCCTGGTCTACGAGGCGCCGCTGGTCGCCCTCGCCGAGCGGCTCGGGCTGCCGCTCGCGTACACCACCGGGATCGACGTGGCCCGCGACCCCGGGCTGCTGCACGGCGCGAGCGCCGTCCTGTCACTGGGCCACGACGAGTACTGGTCCCCCGAGCAGCGCGCCAACGTGGTCGCGGCCCGCGACGCCGGGACCAACCTGGCGATCCTGGGCGCCAACTGCTGCTACCGCCGGGTCCGCTTCGAGCCCACCGAGCTCGGCCCGGACCGCACCGTGGTCTGCTACAAGGACGCCTGGGAGCAGGACCCGGGCCGGCAGAACGGGGCGCCGGCCACCACCGACTTCCGGACCGGCCCGGGCGCGGACCCGGAGAGCTCGATGCTCGGCGTGATCTACGACGGCTACCCGGTGGACGCCCCGTACGTGGTCGGCTCGCCCGACCACTGGGCGTTCGAGGGGACGGGCGTGGCGGCCGGAGCGTCCTTCCCGCACCTCGTCGGCGTCGAGTACGACCGGGTGAACACCGCCTTCCCCACCCCGCGCCCGATCGAGGTCATCGCCCACTCCCCCGTGGTCTGCGAGGGCCGCCGCTCCCACTCCGACACCGCCTACTACACCGTGCCGAGCGGCGCCGGGGTCTTCGCCACCGGGACGATGCGCTGGGTGGAGACACTGGAGGCGCGCGGCCCGGGCGGCGGCAAGGCCGACCACGGCATCGACTCCCACGCCGGGGACTTCGTCCGCAAGGTCACCGAGAACGTCCTGCGCGCCTTCGCCGCCGGCCCGGCCGGGCACACCCACCCTGCTCAGGACAACCTGGCCACCGTCTACGGCACGGCGTAGCGACGCGACGGATCGTCAAGGGTTTCTCCGGATGTGTCTTTTGAAATGACCGGCAGCCTGCCACAAGGCCCCATCGCGGTCGAACCGAATTTCGGCCCGCGGTGGGCCCGGGTAGTCCGAGGCCCCCGGCTGGAGGACCCTGTCAACCCCGATACACTCGCACGGTCTCATCCAGAGCAGGCGCGAGGGAAACAGAACATGGTCGAGGCCTCCCCGAAGGTCGTTGTCGTCGTCCCCACGTACAACGAGCGGGAGAACCTTCCGGTCCTCGCCGGGCTCCTCGCGGAGCTCCCGGTGCCGAACCTGCACCTGCTGGTGGTCGACGACAACTCCCCCGACGGCACCGGCGAGATCGCCGAGAAGCTCGCCTCCGACTCCGGCGGCACCGTCGGCGTTCTGCACCGCACCGAGAAGAACGGCCTCGGCCGCGCCTACCTGGCCGGCATGGCCCGGGCCCTGGACGAGGGCGCCGACGTCGTGGTCCAGATGGACGCCGACCTCTCGCACCCGGCCTCCGCGATACCCGCGATGGTCGAGACCCTGCTCACCGGCGAGACCGCCGTGGTGCTCGGCTCCCGCTACGTGCCCGGCGGCTCCACCGCCGCGGAGTGGCCCTGGCACCGCAAGGCGCTCTCCGCCTGGGCCAACTTCTACGTCAACACCATCCTCGGCCTCGGCGTCCGGGACGCCACCGCCGGTTTCAAGGCCTGGCGGGCCACCACCCTGCGAGCCATCGACCTGCCGACCGTGCAGAGCAACGGCTACTCGTTCCAGGTCGAGATGAACTACCGGGTCGTCCAGCGCGGGCTGACCATCCGTGAGGTGCCGATCCGCTTCGAGGAGCGGATCGAGGGCATGTCGAAGATGAGCATCGGGGTGCAGGTCGAGTCCGCGCTCGCGCCCTGGAAGCTGCGCTTCAACCGCGACTAGCCACCGGAAGCGCAGCTCACCCGGGCCGCAACTCGGCCTTCCGCCGCGGTCATTCGGGTAACTCGGGGACGGGGCGGCGGTGTGAGCGGCGGCGGCGGGGAAGAAGGCCGTCATGGCCCTTCTCCCGGAGTCCCTCACGACGCTGGTCCGCCGCGGCGCCCGAGACCCCTTCGTGGTGCAGACCCTGCGGGCCACCGTGGCCGCCACCCTCTCCTACGCGGTGGCGACCCGGCTCAGCAGTGAGCCCGCGCCGCTGACCGCTCCGCTCACGGCGCTGCTGGTGGTGCAGGTCACCGTCTACTCGACGCTCAAGACCAGCATCCGCCGGGTCAACTCGGTGGTGGTCGGGGTGCTGATCGCGATCGGCTTCAGCGCCGTGGTCGGGCTCTCCTGGTGGAGCCTCGGGCTGATCGTCCTGGCCTCGCTGGTCATCGGCCGGTTCGTCCGGGTCGAGGAGTTCGTCCAGGAGGTCGCGATCAGCGCGATGTTGATCCTGGGCGTCACCAGGCTGGCCTCGCAGGCCTGGGACCGGGTGCTGGAGACGCTGATCGGCGCCGCCGTCGGCCTGCTGTTCAACCTGCTCTTCGCCCCGCCGGTGTGGGTGGACACCGCCGGTGAGTCGATCGAGGACCTCGCCCGGCGGGCCCGCCAGCTGCTGCTCGACATCTCAGAGGAGCTCGGCCGCCCCACCCCGGTGGCCCGGGCCGCCGAGCGGCTGCACGAGGCGCGCCGGCTCGACCAGGCGATCGCGGACGTGGACGCGGCGCTGCGCCAGGCCGAGGACAGCCTGCGGTTCAACCCGCGGATCAGCGAGGGGCTGCTGTCCCGGCTGGTGCTGCGCACCGGGCTGGACACCCTGGAGATCTGCGTGGTGGTGATCCGGGTGCTGGCCCGTTCGCTGACCGACCTGGCCAAGCGGCGCGGGCCCGGTGAGCGGCTCTTCCCACCGGAGGTCGCGGTGGGGCTGGAGGAGTTGCTGGCGCACGTCGGCGGGGCGATGGTCAGCTTCGCGGTGCTGGTCACCACCCAGGTGAGCCGCAGCGCCGAGGAGGCCGAGGAGCGGCTGACCGCCGAGCTTGCGGCGGCCTGGGTCTGCCGGGAGAACGTCGCCCAGGTGCTGCTGCGCAAGGTCCAGGAACACCCGGAGGCCTGGCAGTTGCACGGCTCGATACTGGCCGAGGTGGACCGGATCCTGGACGAGCTGGACCTGGAGCACCGCAGCCGGCGGCTGATGGAGGAGCTGGACCGGGCCTCGGTGGCGAGCCGCGAGCGGTTCTCCCGGTTCGCCGGGCTGCGGCGCTACGTCCGGGGGTGAGCGGCGGGCCACTGAACTGGGGCGCCCGGCGGCGGAGGCCGGGCGCTGATCCGGTTCCGGCCCGAAGGGCACCGACGGCCTCAGGGCATCAGCCAGGGGTGCTGCGGCAGCGGATGCCCGGTCTCCAGGTAGGTCTTGAGGTTGGACAGTACCGCCGACCAGCCCTGTTCGGAGTCCGCCCGGGCCTCTTCGTCGCCCAGGTTCTCGTGGGTGACGGTGAGCTGGGTGAGGCTCTGCCAGTGCTGGAGCTCGAAGGTCACCCGGGACGGCCAGCCGGACCGCGCCTCCTGCGGTCCGGCCCAGGTGATGACCAGCCGGTGCGGGCGGTCGGACACCTCGACGGTGCCGATCACGTCGGCGCTCCCGGAGCCGTCGTCGCGCTGGTGCTCCCAGGGTGCGCCGGGCAGCCAGGTGGAGACGTTGCGGTGGCCCCAGTAGAGGCCGGACTCGTCGGCGTTGGTGAGCGCGTGCCAGACCCGCTCGGGGGTGGCGTGCAGGTAGACGATGCCGCGGTGGGTGTAGTCGGTCACGGCCTCAGCCCCTGGCCGCGTCGAGCAGCTGCTGGATCTCGATCTTCTGCATCCGCATCATGGCGGCCGTCACGCGGTCGGCCTTGGCGCGGTCCGGGTCGGCGAGCAGGTCCAGCAGGACGCGCGGGGTGATCTGCCAGGAGAGGCCGAAGCGGTCCTTGAGCCAGCCGCACGGGCCCTCCTGGCCGCCGTCGGCGGTGAGCTTGGCCCAGAGTTCGTCGACCTCCCGCTGGTCGTCGCACTCCACCTGGAGCGAGACCGCCTCGGTGAAGTGGAACTCTGGGCCGCCGTTGAGGGCCACGTACTCCCGGCCGGCGAGCTCGAACTCGACGGTCATCACCGAACCGGCGGGGCCGGGGCCGCTCTCGCCGTAGCGGGTGACCTTGGTGACGCGGGAGTTGGGGAGGAGGGAGGTGTAGAGGGCGGCGGCCTCTTCGGCCTGGTCGTCGTACCAGAGGAAGGTGGTGATCTTCTGCATGGGCCCGACGGTAGCGGCGGGGTCCACCGGGGCGGCCGAGCCACGGCCGGGGGTCACCGGTTCGGCGCCCCCGGCCGCGCGGCCCGTTGAGTCAGTGCACCCAGCCCGCGTAGCGCCGGGTGAAGCGCTGGCCGGTGTGGGCGGTGACCACGACGTCGTAGCGGCCCTGCGCGTCCAGCGGCCACGCGAGGTTGACCTGCTGGCCGGGCTTGACCCAGACGGTCTGCGCGGTGCCCGCGAAGTCGTTGGGCTCGGCGGTGAAGGCCACGTCCGTCATACCGTCGTTGGCCACCTGGAGGGTCAGCTTCAGGTGGCCGTGCAGGTCGACGGTGACGATCGGAACGCCGATGTCGTTCTGGCCGTCCTGCCCGTCGCGGACCACCGTGCCGGCGAAGCGGCGCACGAAGCCGTCCGGGCCGTGGACGGTGAAGTCGTAGCGCCCGTTGGTGGCGGCGGCGTCCCAGACGTACCGGGCGCTGGCACCGGGGGCGACGGTGTACGGGGTGCCGGTGAAGGGCAGCAGGACGTTCGGGTAGACGGTGTACGGGAACGCCACCGAGCCGTCGTTGCTCATCGTGCAGGTGACCTTGCCGGTCTTCCGGTCCACCTCGGCGTCGGCCCACGGCTGGTACGGCAGCGGGCGGTGCGGGCGCTCGCCGCGCTCCTGGACGGGCATCGACTGGGCGCCGACCGCCGGGAGCGCGACACCGGGCAGCTTGGTGCCCGCGTCGGCCCTGGCCATCAGGGCGTTGGTGTCGGGAAGCGTCGGGATCGTGAGGTCCGGGGCGGCGAAGTCGAAGCAGCTGGTGAGGTCGCCGCAGACGGCCCGGCGCCAGGCCGAGATGTTGGGCTCGGCCACCCCGGTGACCAGCTCCATGAAGCGCAGCACCGAAGTGTGGTCGAACACCTGGGAGTTGACCCAGCCTCCGCGCGACCAGGGCGACATCACCCAGAGCGGGACGCGGTTGCCGAGGCCGATGGCCCGTCCGTGGGTGAACTCCTCCGCCGTCCCGGGCTCGGGGGTGGGCGGGACGACGTGGTCGAAGTAGCCGTCGTTCTCGTCGTACATGACGAGGAAGACGGTGTGCCGCCAGACCTCCGGGTTGGACATCAGCGACTGGAGCGCCTGGTTGACCCAGTGCGCGCCGTAGGCCGGGCCGGCCTCCGGGTGCTCGGAGAACAGGTAGGGCGCGACCAGCCAGGAGACGGTCGGCAGGGTGCCGTCCTTGCAGTGGCGGTCGAAGTCGGCGGGGTCGAACTTCGTCATCGCGTTGACGTAGCGCGGGTCGTCGTGCGGGAAGGCGTGGAACTGCTTGAAGTAGGAGAGGGCGTTGTCGTCGTAGTCGCCGGTGCGGTCGTCCTTGCTGGGGTTGTGGTAGACGCGCCAGCTGACGCCGGCCGCCTGGAGGCGCTCGGCGTAGGTGGTCCAGTCGGCGACGGGGTTGTCGGTGACCGGGGTGTTGTCGATCCAGGGGCCGGTGGTGCCGTCGCGGCCGGGGCCGGCCGTGCCGCTCCACAGGTAGAGACGGTTGGGGTCGGTCGGGCCGGCCAGTGAGGTGAAGTAGGCGTCGCAGACCGTGAACGCGTCGGCCAGGGCGTACTGGTAGGGGATGTCGTCCCGGGTGAAGTAGCCCATGGTGCGCTCGCCCTTGGCGGCGATCCACTTGTTCATCGCGCCGTCGTTGATGGCCTGGTGGCCGGTCGCCCAGTCGTGGGCGAGGCCGCCGGCGTTCTGCGCGTTGTACTTGGAGGTGTCCATCCGGTACGGCAGCATCACCCCGCCGTCGCCGCGGCGGCCGTCGGGCTGGCGGAACACGTCGGTGCCGTCCGGGAACCGCAGCGCCTGCTTGTCGCCGTAGCCGCGGACGCCGCTGAGCGTGCCGAGGTAGTGGTCGAAGCTGCGGTTCTCCTGCATCAGGACGACGACGTGCCTGACGTCCTTGACGGTGCCGGTGAGAGCGGCGTCCTTGGCGGGAGCCGCCTCGGCCTGGGTGGCGGCGAGGCCGGTCAGGGCGGTGGCGCCGACGGCCGCGGTGGCGCCGACGAAGGTGCGGCGGGAGAGCTCGGGCATCACGAACTGGCCTCTCAGAGCTGGAAGGTGGCGACGGCGGCGGCGGTGTCGGAGGGCCACTCGTCGGCGGCGGAGTTCGGCTCGGGCTGCGGCCAGTCGGCGACCAGGGTGTGCGCCTCGACCAGCTTCAGCGCGCCGGCGTACAGGACGTAGTCGATCCGGTCCTGCGGCTCGGGCCGGTCGCCGCGCCGCTTTCGGGTGGGCGACCAGGTGGTGCCCGGGGCCTTGGCCGGGTCGCGGTACTCCTCGCGGAAGGTGTCGGTCAGCCCGGCGCCCCGCAGGGCCGCGGTGACCGGCCAGTCGAACGCGCCGACCCCGCCGTGGGCGGCGGCGGTGGCGGCCGTCCAGTCCAGGTGGGAGGGCGAGGAGAGCGCGCCGGCCAGCACCAGCGGGATGCGCCGGGCGACGTCCGCCCGGACGGCGGCGGCCAGCGCCTTGGCCTGCCGGACCCGGAGCGAGGCGTTCTCGGCGGCCAGCACCTGGGCGGCGGTGCCGCCGTCCTGGACGGCGTACGGGCCGTAGCCCGTCTCGTCCAGGTGCGCGGCCCAGAAGCGGACGCCGCGGCCGCCGGGCAGCTGGACGGTGGCCGCGGCGGCGGGCAGCTCGGCGGTCGGCGCCGTCACGTCGGTGAGCGGGTGGCGGCTGAGGATGCCGACGCTGCCCGGGCTCTGGTAGGCGTGCCAGCCGAGGGCCTCGGCGAGGGTGCGGGCCCGCTCGCCGGCCGTCTCCTGGAGGGCGATCACGTCCAGGCCCTGGGCGAGGACGACGCGCAGCTGCTTCTCCAGCGCGTCGGTGTAGCCGGAGCCCGCGTCGTGCAGGTTCCAGCTGGCGGCCTTCAGCCGGAGCCGGGCGGCCGGGTCCACGACGGGGACCAGGACGGTGACGGTGTCGGTGGCGCCCGCGCTGTCCTTGACGCCGACCACGACGAGCTCGGGGTTCTTCCCGGGGGCGGCGGGCGCGGTGCCGGTGATCGTGCCGTCGGCGGCGACCGAGGCCCAAGCCGCGCCGCCGGCCTTGCGGTAGGAGGCGATGCCGGGGCGTTGCCCGCCGGGCGGGA
>NZ_JAFLNG010000362.1 GCF_017427025.1 Streptomyces sp. FH025 | reverse complement strand
CGGACGGCCGGGCTCGTGGCCGGCGGCCTCGGGCCGGATGGTTTCGAGGAGGACGCGGAGGGTGGTGCGGGGGCCGCAGGGCAGGAGCAGGACCCAGTCCGGGTCCACCTCGACGCCGTGCCGGGCGCGGTACCAGTCGGCGACCAGGGCCCGGCCGGCCGGGTCGCACACCGTGTACCCGTACGCCCGATGGCGGGCGCGCCGCTCCAGTGCCTCGGCCACGGCGGGCGGGCCGGGGAGGTCCATGTCCGCCAGGCCCATCGGGATCACTCCGGGGGCGGTTGCGCGGGCCCACTTGCTGCTGCCGGTGCCGGCGCGGTCGAAGGAGGAGTCGAAGTCCTCGGGGGCTCCTCCGTCGCTGACAGATGACAGATGACGAAATCTGTTATCTGTCTTCTGAAAGCTGTCGTCTGTCACCCGTCATCCGTTCCCTGAAGCCCGTCTGTCGAAGCCCGTCTGCCGAAGCCAGTCCGTTGAAGCCCGTTCGCCGAAGTCCGTTCCGCCGCCACCGGCCAGGTGCGTGGCGAGCCCCCGCCGCCCCCGTCGCATCATCACCGCGTGGTTGGCCCGGAACAACGGGTGCAGCGGCAGCGCCAGGCGTCGCAGCAGGGCCTTGCCCGGCCGGGCGTCCTCCTCGAACAGCACCCGGCTGCCCCCGCCGTCCGGCCCCTCAGCCGTCACCGTGAACCGCGACCACCCGTCCAGGTCGCCCCGCATCGCCACCTCCAGGACCCCGGCGGCCGGGTCGCGCCGCCGCGTCTCCAGGCCGACCACCAGCCGGTACGGCAGCAGTGCGCGGATCACCACGTCCCCGGACTCCTCGCCGGTCCGCCGCACTTCTCGGATCTCCGGCCACCACCGGGGATAGCTCTGTAGGTCCTCCAGCGCCGCGTACACCGCGGCCGCCGGTGCCGCGAGCCGCCACACGCCCCGGAAGCGGTAGTGGTTGGGGTCCACGCGCCCACCCTAGCCCGGCGTCCGCCGCGCGGGACGAGCCCTGGCCCGAACGCCGCCGGACCGTCGCCGAGTTGGCGTCGGTCCGGCGCCGAGCCGGCGCCGAGCTGGCGCGGTCCGTACGGGCCCCGCCGGCCCGCAGGCCCCGCCCGGTGCGCCCGGCACGGCACCGAACCATGGGTAAACGCCCGGCAAAGAACTCCGTTCACGAGGAAGCGTGCACTCCGCTTGCACCTGTTCGGGGTGCGGGGGAGGATCTTCTGTGCTTGTAGTCTCATCAGTCACGGCAGCATCCACCAGGCGCTGCACCACCGGATCCGGAGTGAAGGAGTCACAGGCATGCGGCGACCGAGCTGGGTACCGGAGGGCACGGACCTGGACAAACCGAACGCCGCGCGGGTCTACGACTACTACCTGGGGGGCTCGCACAACTTCGAGGTCGACCGGGAGATGGCCCGCAAGGCGATCGCCCTGTGGCCCGAGCTGCCGCAGATCATGCGCTCCAACCGGGCGTTCATGCGCCGCGCGGTGACCTTCCTCGCCGAGCGGGGAGTCACCCGCTTCCTGGACATCGGCTCCGGCATCCCGACCTTCGGCGCGGTGCACGAGATCGCCCGCGCGATCCGGCCCGAGGCGGAGGTCGTCTACGTGGACCGGGACCCGGTCGCCGTCGCGCACAGCCGCCTGCTGCTGGAGGACGACCCGCACAGCGCCGTGGTCCACGCCGACCTGCGCGACGTCGAGGACCTGATGGCCCGCCCCGAGGTGACCGAGCTGCTGGCCGCCGGTGAGCCGGTGGCCGTGCTGCTGGTGGCCGTGGCGCACTTCGTCAGCGACGACGAGGACCCCCGGAAGCTGATCGGCGTGGTCCGCGACGCGCTCCCGGCCGGCAGCGCGCTGGCCCTCTCGCACGCCTCCCTGGAGAGCCGCCCGGACCAGGCCGAGGACCACCAGAAGCTCTACCGGATGACCCCGACCCCGCTGACCATGCGCACCCACGCACAGATCACCGCGATGTTCGACGGCTTCGAGCTGGTCGAGCCGGGCGTGGTCCACCTGCCGCAGTGGCGCCCGGACCAGCCGGGCACGGTCGGCGAGCACCCCGAGCGAATCGCCGGGGTGGCGGGCGTGGGGTTCCGACCTTGAACGGTCGGACCGGGCGGGCGACCGACGGCACGGCGGGCGGCGGCTCGAGAACCGGGGCGGTCGGATGAGCACCACCCCGGTGACCGACGCCGAGCGGTTCCACGAGGACTGGTCGCGGCTGCTCTCCGCCGACCACGGCATCGCCGTCCACCCCGACCTGCTCGGCCGACTGGTCGCGCGCACCGCAGCGCTGCTGCACCGCGCCCAGCTGGACGAACCGTTCCAGCCCCGACTGGCCTCCCAGGCCGGAGCGGAGCTGGTCGACGCGCACTTCACCGACCCGGTCCTGCTCGCCCGCGCGGTCGAACTGCTCCAGGCGCAGCCGATCGGCGACGGCCGGGGCCCCGCCCTGACCGGCGCCTTCGCGGCCGGCTGGGCCGCCGCCCTGCGCGAGCGCACCCTGAGCGAGCAGGAGGCGATCCGTACCGCCGCCGACGCCGCCCGCAAGGAGGCCGAGCGCGCGCTGCGCGCCTCCGAGGCCCGGTTCCGCGCCCTGTTCGAGAGCGCCGCGATCGGCATCGCCATCGGTGACACCGACGGCAACATCATGACCGTCAACAAGGCCCTGCAGGAGCTGTTCGGCGCGGGCCCGGAGGACATGGTCGGCCGCCAGGTCGGCGACCTCGTCCATCCCGAGGACACCCCGGGCGTCTGGGAGGCGTACGAGGAGCTGATCAGCGGCAAGCGGGAGTACTTCCAGTTCGACAAGCCGTACTACCGCCAGGACGGCGAGGTGATCTGGACCCACCTGACCGTCTCGCTGATCCGCGACGACGACGGCGTCCCGCAGTACCAGGTGGCGATGCTGGAGGACGTCACCGACCGCTACCGTCTCCAGGAGCGGCTGCGCCACCAGGCCACCCACGACCCGCTGACCGGCCTGCCCAACCGCGCCGCCTTCTTCGAACGTCTGGAGAAGCTGTTCGAGGAGCCGGAGCCGGGCGCCCGCTTCGGCCTCTGCTACGTCGACCTCGACGGCTTCAAGGTGGTCAACGACAGCCTCGGCCACGACATGGGCGACCAGTTGCTGTCCGCCGTCGCGGCCCGGCTGAAGGCCGCCCTCACCCCGCTCGGACACCTGGTCGCCCGGCTCGGCGGCGACGAGTTCGTCGTCCTGCTGGAGAACTGCCGGGGCGAACAGGAGGCGGTGGCCGCCGCGAAGACGGTGCTCAAGTCGCTGGCCGGGCCGGTGCTGATCGGCGACCACAAGCTCGCCGTGGGTGCCAGCGTCGGCGTGCTGGAACGGCGGGTGTCCACCATCACGCCGGGCGCCGCCGTACGGGCCGCGGACCTGACGCTGTACCGCGCCAAGGAGGCCGGCCGCGGCCGCTGGACGCTGTTCGACCCCAAGGCGAACGCCCGCTCGGTCAGCCGCTACGCGGTGTCCGTCCGGATGCCGGCCGCCCTGGACCGCGGCGAGTTCTTCATCGACTACCAGCCGCTCTACAAGCTGTCGGACGGCCGGATGGCCGCCGTCGAGGCGCTGGTGCGCTGGCGCCACCCGCAGCTCGGCGTGCTCGGGCCGGACGAGTTCGTCACCACCGCCGAGGAGACCGGGCTCATCATGCCGCTCGGCCGCTGGGTGCTGGAGCAGGCCAGCGGTCAGGCCGCGGACTGGATCAAGCGGTACGGGGACGCCGCGCCGCAGCTGAACGTCAACCTGGCGGTGCGGCAGGCGCGCAGCGCCGCGCTGGTCACCGACCTCGGCCGGATCCTCGACAGCACCGGCCTGGATCCGGCCCGGCTGCAACTGGAGATCACCGAGTCGACCGTGGTCGGGCCCGAGGACGAGGCGCTGCGCACCCTGCACGGGCTGGTCGACCTCGGGGTGTCGCTGGCCGTGGACGACTTCGGCACCGGCTGGTCCAACCTCTCCTACCTGCGCGATCTTCCGGTCTCCGGGCTGAAGATCGCGGGCTCCTTCGTCGGCGACCTGCACGACCCGGCGAAGGACGAGGCCACCGGGTGGCGGATCGTCAGCGGGCTGGTCTCGATGGCGCACGCGCTCGGGCTGAACGTCACCGCCGAGGGCGTGGAGACCCTCAAGGACGCCGAACGGCTGCGCGCCATGGGCTGCGACTGGGCACAGGGCTGGCACTTCGGCCGCCCGGTGCGGCCGTCCGAGATCGCCCGCCGGATCGTCGAGGAGCCGAAGGGGCGCCCGGTCGAGGACCGGTGAGCGACAGATAACAGATTTCGAAATCTGTTATCTGTTATCCGTCATCTGTCGGCTGTCATCCGTCACCCGCTACCCGCCACCCGTCGGCGCCTCGCCCCTCGGTCCCTCAGCTCACCAGTCGGGAGAGCTCGATCGAGTGCCCCGTCCGCTCCACCTTCGCCCTGAGGTAGCGGACATTGCTCGCCGACAGGTGTACGCCGGTCGGCACCCGTCGCCGCACGGTGATGCCGAGGTCGGCCAACTGCGCGGCTTTGTCCGGGTTGTTGCTCAGCAGGTCGACCTCGGAGGTGCCGAGGGTGCCGAGCATCTGGGCGGCCGCGGTGTAGTCCCGGCCGTCCTCGGGCAGGCCGAGCGCGGTGTTGGCGTCGTACGTGTCCATTCCGGAGTCCTGCAGGGCGTACGCGTCGAGCTTGTTGTACAGCCCGATGCCCCGGCCCTCCTGTCGCAGGTAGAGCAGGTAGCCGCCGGCCTCGCTGATCCGCTCCACCGACTCGCGCAGCTGCGGGCCGCAGTCGCAGCGGTCCGACCCGAAGACGTCGCCGGTCAGGCACTCGGAGTGCAGTCGCACCAGCGGCGTCCCGCCCTCCGGGACGGTGCCGAGGGCGAGCGCCAGGTGCTCGGCGCCGTCGGCGAGGCCATGGAAGGTGGAGACCTCCGCCTCGGCGCGGTAGCCGTCGGGGAAGGTCAGCGGGATGCGCACACGTGAGCGCACCGTGGCGGAGCCGGGCTGCGGCATGGGTGGGCCTCCGTCGTTCGGGGTGGGCCTGGGTGGACCAGGGCGGACCGGCTGGATCCGGTGTGATCGGATGTCGACCGTACTCGGTAGTTCCAATTTGAACAACTACTTACCGATGGTGACCGGCCGGACTCCAGAGGCGCGCAACGCCCCATCCGTCCCGTCTGTTCCCGTCCGCTGTTCCAGCATGTGGAACGGATGGACCCGAGAGGTGGACATTGCGAGACTTCCACCGTTTCCTGGGCGCGGGAACGCATACGCGCACGACCGCCGACGACCACGGAAAGGTCCTGATCAGATGCCCAACAGCCGGAACAGCTCCACCGCCGCCGACTCCGCCGCCCGGCGGAGCTCCTTCGAGGCCGAGCAGCACACCATAGAGACGCTTTACTCGGACGTGGTCCGCCGAAACAAGGGCGAGTCCGAGTTCCACCAGGCCGTCCACGAGGTGTTGGAGACGCTGGCTCCGGTGCTCGCCCACCGCCCCGAACTCCTCGACGCGCGGATCATCGAGCGGATCTGCGAGCCCGAGCGGCAGCTGATGTTCCGGGTGCCGTGGACGGACGACTCCGGCGCGATCCACGTCAACCGCGGCTTCCGGGTGGAGTTCAGCAGCGCCCTCGGCCCGTACAAGGGCGGGCTGCGCTTCCACCCCTCGGTCAACCTCGGGATCGTCAAGTTCCTCGGCTTCGAGCAGATCTTCAAGAACGCGCTCACCGGCCTGCCCATCGGCGGCGGCAAGGGCGGCTCCGACTTCGACCCCAAGGGCCGTTCGGACGCCGAGATCATGCGGTTCTGCCAGTCCTTCATGACCGAGCTGTACCGGCACCTCGGTGAGTACACCGACGTGCCGGCCGGGGACATCGGCGTCGGCGGCCGGGAGATCGGTTACCTGTTCGGCCAGTACAAGCGGATCACCAACCGCTACGAGAGCGGTGTGCTCACCGGCAAGGGCCTCGGCTGGGGCGGTGCGCAGGTCCGTACCGAGGCCACCGGCTACGGCTGCGTGATGTTCACCGCCGAGATGCTGCGCAGCCGCGGTGAGAGCCTGGACGGGCGCCGGGTCGTCGTGTCCGGTTCCGGGAACGTCGCCGTGTACGCGATCGAGAAGGCGCAGCAGCTCGGCGCGACCGTGCTCACCTGTTCCGACTCCTCCGGTTACGTGGTGGACGAGAAGGGCATCGACCTCGACCTGCTCAAGGAGGTCAAGGAGGTCCGGCGCGGCCGGGTCTCCGAGTACGCCGAACTGCGCGGCGGCCACGCGCGGTTCGTCGAGGGGCCGGGCGTGTGGAGCGTGCCCTGCGACGTCGCGCTGCCCTGCGCCACCCAGAACGAGCTCGCCGAGGTCGACGCGATCGCCCTGGTGCGCAACGGGGTGCTGGCCGTCGCCGAGGGTGCCAACATGCCCACCACCCCGGAGGCGGTGCGGGTGTTCCAGGAGGCCGGGGTGGCCTTCGGCCCGGGCAAGGCGGCCAACGCGGGCGGCGTCGCGACCAGTGCGCTGGAGATGCAGCAGAACGCCTCGCGCGACTCCTGGAGCTTCGAGCACACCGAGGAGCGGCTGGCCGGGATCATGAAGCACATCCATGACTCCTGCTTCACCACCGCCGAGCGCTACGGCCACCCGGGCAACTATGTGGTGGGCGCGAACATCGCCGGCTTCGAGCTGGTCGCGGACGCGATGCTGGCCCAGGGCCTGATCTGAGCCGATGCCGGCCCTCACCCGGCGACCGGCACCCGACCGGAGCGGGCACCGATCGTCGGGTGCGGCAAGGTGGGTCCTTCCTACGGTTGTGATCAGTAAGGGAAGGACGGGGTTGGCGTGCTGGAGCACCTGAACCGGGCGATGGAGCACATCGAACGGAGGCTGGACCGCGAGATCGACGTGCCCGAACTGGCGCGGATCGCGATGACGTCGGAGTACCACTTCCGGCGGCTGTTCTCGATGCTCGCCGGGATGCCGCTGTCGGAGTACGTCCGGCGCCGGCGGCTGACCGTCGCCGGGGCCGAAGTGCTCGACGGTGAGCGGACGTTGCTCGACATCGCGGTCCGGTACGGCTACACCTCGGGGGAGGCGTTCGCCCGGGCGTTCCGGGCGATGCACGGGGTCGGGCCGGGGGAGGCCCGGCGCGACGGCGCGGTGCTCACCTCCCAGCCCCGGATGTCCTTCCGACTCATCGTGGAGGGAAGCAGCAGCATGGAATATCGGATCGTGGAGAAGCCGGACTTCCGGATCGTCGGCAGGAAGGCCCGGGTCCCGCTGATCTACCAGGGTGTCAATCCGCACATCGCCGAGTTCATCAAGGGGCTCGGCAAGGAGACCGTCGAGCGGATCGCCGCCCTGACCGGCCCGGATCCGGTCGGCATCGTGTCGGTGAGCGACGACTTCTCGCCGAACCGGGAGGAGGGCTCCGAACTCGACTACTGGCACGCGGTGGTGGCGCGCGAGGACGCCGCCGTCCCGGACGACCTGGACGTCCTGCACGTGCCGACCGGGACATGGGCGGTGTTCACCAACAGCGGGCCGTTCCCGCAGGCACTGCAGGAGATGTGGGGGGAGGTGTACAGCCAGTGGTTCCCGTCCAACCCGTACGAGGCCCGGCCGGGCCCGGAGATCCTGCAGACCCGCTTCGTCCCGGGGACGGGCGACGCCGAGGCGGAGCTCTGGATCCCAGTGGCGCGGGCGGTGCGGAGCTGACGGCCGACTGCCGGCGGATGGCGGCAAACCGGTAGCGGTGGACAGCTAACAGCTAACAGCTAACAGCTAACAG
>NZ_JAFLNG010000361.1 GCF_017427025.1 Streptomyces sp. FH025 | reverse complement strand
AGGGTGCCGAGGGCGATGGAGGCGAGGACGGCGGTGCAGGCGAGCAGTCGGCGGTGGCGCCGGGGGAGCGGGAAGCGCGGTTCCTGGTAGGGCGCCTGAGGGTTGGCGTTCATGACAGCGAGGGTTCCAGGGCGGTGTGAACGGTCGGTACGCGCGGGTGAAGTCCGGACGGGGGTTGGGCGTCGGTTGGCCTCATACGCCCCACCCGGCCTGCGGGTGGGGCGTATGCGCTGGTCAGCGCGGTGATCGGGGCTGTCCGCGCTCGGCCAGGGCCTCGCCCACGGCGACTCGTACGGCGTCCCGCAGCCCGTGCGCCGGGTGGAACCGGGAGGGGCCGGCGGCCGGGTCCTCCCGTAGTTCCTTCACCAGGGACACGCAGAGCAGCAGCATGACGACCACGAAGGGCAGCGCGACCAGGATCGTCGCGTTCTGCAGCGCGGTGAGCCCGCCGGCCAGCAGCAGCGCGGCGGCGACCCCGCCCATCAGCACGCCCCACACGACCACCAGCCAGGTGCGCGGGTGCAGGGAGCCGCGGCTGGAGAGCGAGCCGAGCACCAGGGAGGCGGAGTCGGCGCTGGTGATGAAGAAGGTCATCACCAGCAGCACCGCGACCACGCTGGTGACCGCACCGAGCGGCAGCGAGCGCAGCATCTCGAACAGCGAGGCCTCGGCGCCCTGCGGGATGGTCGACACCAGGTCCGCCGCACCGGTGGTGACCAGCCGGATCGCGGTGCCGCCCATCACGCAGAACCAGATGACCGTCGCCCCGCTGGGCACCAGCAGCACGCCGAGCAGGAACTGCCGGATGGTGCGGCCGCGTGAGATGCGGGCGATGAAGGTACCGACGAAGGGCGCCCAGGAGAGCCACCAGGCCCAGTAGAAGATGGTCCAGGAGCCGAGCCAGCTCTCGTCGGTGAAGGCGCCGGTCTGGGTGGACATGCCGAGCAGGTTGGAGAGGTATCCGCCGACGGTGGAGGGGATCGCGTCCAGCGCGAAGACCGTCGGCCCGAACACGAAGACGAAGAGCATGATCAGTGAGGCCAGCACCACGTTCGCGGTGGAGAGCCACTTGACGCCCCTGTGCACGCCGGAGAAGGCGGAGAGCACGAAGGCGGCGGTCAGCGATCCGATGATGATCAGCTGGGCGTTCTGGGTGTTGCGGACGGAGGAGATGTACCCGAGCCCGTCGGCGACCTGCAGCGCGCCGAGGCCGAGGCTGGTCGCGGAGCCGAAGACGGTGGCGAAGACGGCCAGCAGGTCGATCGTCCGACCGGCCCAGCCGTTCGCGCCGCGCTGCCCGATCAGCGGGACGAAGGCGGCGGAGATCCGGTTGCCCCGGCCCTTGCGGAAGGTCGTGTAGGCGAGGGCGAGTCCGCCGACCGCGTAGATCGCCCACGGGTGCAGGGTCCAGTGGAAGAGCGAGAACTCCAGCGCCTGCTGGGCCGCGGCCGCGCTCTGCGGCTCCAGTCCGGAGCCGGGCTGCGGGGCGGCGAACAGCTGGAGCGGCTCGCCGACGCCGTAGAACATCAGGCCGATGCCCATGCCGGCGCTGAACATCATGGCCACCCAGGCGAGGGTGGAGAACTCGGGCTCGTCGTCGTCGCGGCCGAGCCGGATCCGGCCGAAGCGGCTGAAGGCGAGCAGCACGGTGAGGACGAGGAAGACGTCGGCGGCCACCACGAACAGCCAACCGAAGTTGTGCAGGACCCAGCCGAGCGCCGTACTGGAGGTGCGGCCGAGCGATTCCTCGGCGAACACGCCCCAGGCGACCACCCCCAGCACCAGCACCGCGCCCACACCGAACACCACCCGGTCGACGGGGAGCGTGGCGGCGGGTTCGTCGGGCTCCTTCGGGGGGTGGACGGGCTGGGGCGGCTGGCTGCTCATCGGGTGGACCTCTCGACATGCTCGGAGCGCTCTGGATCAAGCGGTATGTCGCACTATGTCCAGATGGCGTCTCGAGCGACGGGAGGGCGCGCCGGGGAGGCGGAGGGTGGGGACCAATGTCCCGTCAGGGCCTCGCGCCCGTACGGGAGCGCTCAGGCCGCGTGCTCCGCGCTCGGCGTTCGGGCGGTGGCGAGGTAGTGGGAGAGGGCGCGGCGGCTGCGGGTGAGGTCGTCGATCCGGGCGTCCAGCTCGGCGAGTTCGCCGCGCAGGGTGGCGACCAGTGAAGGGCAGGCCTCCAGGGCGGGCACCGGGCCGGTTGCGCAGGGCAGGATCCCGGCGATCACCCGGGTCGACAGGCCGGCCGCGAGCAGGCTGCGGATCTGCCACACCCGTACGGTGTCCTCCTCGGCGTACTCGCGGTAGCCGGCGGTGGTGCGGTCGGGCCGGAGCAGGCCCTGCTCCTCGTAGTAGCGGAGCAGACGGGTGGACACCCCGGTCACGCGGGCGAGTTCTCCGATGCGCATGATCCGGCGAACGCCGCCGCGGACCGGGGTGTTCCCGGCGCTGTCAGGCCTTCACGAACTCCAGCAGCACATCGCGCAGTTGGGGCACCGCCTCGATCATCGGCAGGTGCCCGCAGGGGAGTTCGACCAGGCGGGCGCCGGGGATGAGCTCGGCCGCCAGGCGGTGCTGGGAGGGCTGGACCAGCACGTCCTCGACGGTGCTGACGACCACCGTCGGGACGGACAGCGCGGCCAGGTCCTCGCGCACGTCGGTCCGGGCGGCGAGCAGGAACTGCTGCCGGAAGGCGTCCGGCTGGGGGGACTCGAGCGCCTCCCGCAGTTCGGCGAGCCGCTCGGCGGGCAGCGCGTCCACCCAGCGGTGGCCGAAGGCGACGGTGAGCATCAGGTCGGCGAGGTCGCCCGGCCGGTCGTCGAGCCTGACGAAGAGTTCGGAGAGCGCGCTCAGCCGCGCCGAGCCGCCGGTGAGGCCGGCGAGCAGCAGCAGCGAGCGGATCCGCTCGGGGTGGCGGGCGGCGATCCGGACGGCGACGGCGGCGCCCAGCGAGAATCCGGCCAGGTCGAAGGTCTCCAGGCCCTCCTCGTCGGCGGCGGCGACCAGCCGCTCGGCGAGCTCGTCGAGGGTGGGCTCGCCCGGCTCGTACGGGCTGTCGCCGGAGCCCGGGTAGTCGGGGGCGACGACGGTGCGGTGCGCGGCGAGGTCGGCCAGCACCGGGCCCCAGTTGTCCCGGGCGCTGCCGCCGGCGCCGTGCGCGAGCAGCAGGCCGGGGCCGGAGCCCTGGACGATCCGGGCGAGCGGGGCGAAGGGAGTGGGAACGGACGGCACGGGGTGTTCCTCGAAGGACAGGGGGCAGGGTCGGGGACGACGGCGGGCCCCTTCGATCGACGGGTCGGGAGTCCCTCCGGCGATGGGAACGCTAGGAGTTCACACCGGTGAGAAGGTCAAGCGAGAGGTTCGGGCCGCCGCCGGGCTCACCCACCGCGCCGGAGCGCCTACGCTGGGGAGTGGAGCGCCATCCGGACGGTGCCATCCGGACGGTGCCGTCCGGATGCCGCCGCGCTCCGCCACCGGGGCGGTCGCCGTGCCCGCGTTGGCCGCGCCGGTGCTCGCCCCGGGCCGGGCGGCCGCCGAGGAGGTGCCCAGGCCCGTGCCCGGAATCGTCAAACCGCTGCCCGCCGAGTGGTTCGTCCCGCGCGGCACCAACGCCGAGATGCGCTGGGAGTCCCTGCGCGGGGCCGACGGGGAGGCCGTCGTCGGCCGCCGTGTGCCGGTGGAACGGTTCTTCGTCCGCAACCACACCAGCACCCCGCTGATCGACCCGGCGAGCTGGCGGCTGAGGCTGTTCGGCAGCGGCCTGCGCGGTGCCCCGGCCCGGGAGCGGGCGGTCGAGTTCGCGCTGGAGGACCTGCGGGCGCTGCCGTCCACCCGTATCGACGCGCTGATCGAGTGCGCCGGCAACGGCCGCGGCTACTACTCCCGCCAGCAGCACCAGAGCGTCCCCGGCACGCCGTGGACGCTCGGCGGCGTCGGCTCGGCGAGCTGGCGCGGCGTCCGGCTGGCGGAGGTGCTGCGGGCGGCCGGGCTGACCGACGGCGCGATGGACGTACTGCCCAGCGGCCTGGACCCGGACTACGTCGCCGGCGGCGTCAACTACGGCCCGGTGCGCCGTCCGCTGCCGATCGCCAAGGCGCTGGACGACGTGCTGCTCGCCTTCGAAATGAACGGCGAGCCGCTCACCCCCGACCACGGCGCCCCGGTCCGGCTGGTGGTGCCCGGCTGGGTGGGCATCGCCTCGATCAAGTGGGTCGGCGGCATCGAGGTGGCCGACCACCCGCTGCACTCGCCGTGGAACACCGACTTCTACCGGATGTTCGGCCCGGGCCACCCGCCCGGCGGGGGTGACCCGCTGACCGTCCAGGTGGTCAAGTCCGCCTTCGAACTGGCCGAGGGCGCGGTGCTGGAGGCCGGGCGCGAGCACCGGCTGCACGGGCGCTCCTGGTCCGGCACGGCCCCGGTGCACAGGGTCGAGGTGAGCACCGACGGAGGCCGGAGCTGGCGGCGCGCCGAACTGCACGACGAACCGCGCGCCCACGACTGGACGCGCTGGAGCATCGGCTGGCGCCCCGAACGGCCCGGCCGCCACGAGCTGCGCGCCCGCGCGACGGACCGCCGGGGCGACACCCAGCCCGACACGGCCGGGTTCAACCGCGAGGGCTACCTGTTCGGCGCGGTGGTGGCGCACCCGGTCACGGTGGCCTGAGCGACGGTGGCCCGAGGGCGGGTGGCCCGAGCCCGGTCGGTCGGCCGGGCCCTCGCTCGGCCGGGCCTCGTCCGACCGGGCCCTTGCTCACCCGGTGGACTGGACCTCGTACGGGGCCGGATAGCGGGTCTCGTACGGGGCCAGCACCAGCCGCACCACGTCCTCCAGCCGCCGCCGGGCGTCCCCGAGCGTGGTGCGCCCGGTCACCCAGGCGGTCAGCTCCCCCTGCCAGGCGTGCGCGACGATGTGCCGCACCAGGTCGCTCGCGGCGGCCGGCACCTCGCCGGTCACCGCCTGGAGGGCGGCGCTGTCGGCCCGGGCCATGCCCTGGAGGGCCTCACTGGCGAAAGGGTCGGTGGAGGCGGCGACGGCCACCCGTAGCCGGGCCAGTTCGGGCTGCCGCTGGTAGGCCCGCATCCCGCCCCGGACGAACCGGACCGCCCGGTCGGTGGCCCCCAGCCCGGCGCGCGGACCGCGCAGCTCGGCCACCAGGTCGGCCAGCAGCAGGCGGTGCCACTCGGCGATCGCCGCTGCCAGGAGGTGGTCCTTGGAGGAGAAGTAGCGGTACGCCGTCCCGAGGGCGACTCCGGATCGCTCGCAGACCTGCTTCATCTGCAGCCGCTCGACGCCGATCTCGTTCACCAGGGCGAGTGCGGCCGCGATCAGGCTCTCGCGGCGTTCGAGTTGACGCGGAGACATCGCCTCCACCGGTCGTGGTGACAGGTCAACCTTGGTCACCCGCACCATGATACGGGCCGGGGCCGCTCAGGAGTATGACGCCGACCGGCCCCCTTCCGTTCGCCCGGCGGCCACCGGGCCCCGGACCGGACGGACCTCAGGTCAGCCTGCGGATCAGCGCCTCCTGGGTGGCGGAGGCCACCAGCCGGCCGTCGCGGTCGTAGAACTCGCCGAGCGACAGCCCCCGGCCGTCCGAGCAGGACGGGCTGCGCTGGGCGAACAGCAGCCACTCGTCGGACCGGAACGGGCGGTGGAACCACATCGCGTGGTCCAGCGAGGCGATCAGCAGCCGGGGCGCCTCGGTGCGCTGGAAGAAGTTCGGCTGCTCGTGCAGCCCGGCGGTGGAGGCCAGGGTGAGGTCGGACAGGTAGGTGAGCGCGCAGGTGTGCAGCAGCGGGTCGGCCTCCGGCAGCGGGGTGATGATGCGCAGCCAGACGAACTGCTGCGGCATCCCGGGGGCGGCCGGCGGCAGGCCGGGGGCGTCCTGCGGGACGAAGCGCAGTTCGAGGTCGCGGAAGCCGCCGGAGCTCCTGATCGCCGCGCGCAGCTCCTCGTCCCAGTGCGAGAAGGCGTCGGGCAGGGCCTCCGGGCCGGGCAGCGGCGGCAGCTCGCGATGGCGGTCGCCGCCGGTCGGCTCGGGGCGCTTGAACGAGGCGGTGAGGCTGAAGATCTCGTTCCCGTCCTGCACCGCCCGCACCCGGCGGGTCGCGTAGGTGACGCCCTCGCGCAGCCGTTCGACCTCGTAGACGATCGGCCGGGTCGGGTTGCCGGGCAGCAGGAAGTAGCCGTGCAGCGAGTGCACCGCGCGCTGCCTGTCGCAGGTGCGTCCGGCGGCGGCGAGCGCCTGCGCGGCGACGTGGCCGCCGAAGGCGCGCATCGGGGCACCGGCGTGGCAGTGGCCCCGGAACGTGTTCTCGTTCAGCCGCTCGATTTCCAGCAGTTCGGCGAACGGGGTGGTCGGGCGGGGTGCCTGCTCGGCCGGGAGCTGCTGTTCGGTCAGGTCTGTCACGGGCCCATAGTGGCAGAAGCCGGTCGCGCCGTGGTGTGACCTGGGTAACGTTCACCGGTGCTCGAATCGTATAGAACGTGTTCCATTCCGGTCGCGGTACCACGGGTTGTCGGACCCGTCACCTAGCGTGCTCCGCATGACGCGATCCGCACATGCGTACGCCTATCTGCGTCCGTCGGCCGTCCTGGACGGCGCCGACGGGCGGCGCCTCGACCTGGCCACCTCCGGCGGCGCCACCCCGGTCGGGGCGGCGGCCCATCCGCGCTTCTTCGCGGGCTTCCTGGCCGACCCGGCACCGGCCGCGGCCGCGCTGCTCGCGGTGGCGGACGTCGCCGCCGCCCGATTCCACCAGCCGCGGCTGCGCGCCTCGCTCGACCCGGTGGTCACCGCCAACGGGGACCGGCTGCGCTTCGAGTCCTTCTCCGGCTGCTGCGGCGTCTACGCCCGGCTCGACGTGCTCGCGGCCGGGCTGGACGGCGACGAGATCGGCCACGGCACCACCAACGTGGACGTCAACGACCCGCTGCGGGAGGCGCTCGCCAGGATCGGCCCGGCGGACCCGCTGCACCTGGCGGTCGGGCCGGACGCGCTGGAGGTCACCACCTCCGACGGCCCGCTGGTCGAACGGAAGGTGCCGCTGCCGGAGCGCTGGCTGCGCGGCTTCGCCGAGACCCAGGTGGTCGCCGCGGGCTTCGAGCTGCGCGCCGAACTGCCCGCCGCCGAGGCGGTGCGCTTCCTGCGCTCGCTGCCGCGCGGCGGCCGCGGCGGCGTCGGCTGGGTCGTCCCGGCCGGGCGCACGCTGCGGCCCACCACCCGCCCCGTACCCGGCGCGGTCTGCCTGCCCGGGCCCGAGCGGCTGATCGCGCTGATGGGGGCACCCGGAGGCTGGGGGAGGGTGCTGCGGCACGCACTCGCCCTCCGGGTGTACGGGCCGGTCACCGCAGGGGAGCCGACCGCCTCGGCCTGGGAGGTGGTGCTGCCCGGCATGCGGCTCACCCTGACCCTCTCGCCGGACGCCTCGCGCGGTTTCTCCGGCGAGGGCGGGGTGCTCGGCGCCCTCGCGACCGGGACGGCCGAGCGGGACGCCGACCTGGTCGCGGTGCTGCTCGCCTGGGAACCGCGGATCGACGTCGCGGAGCTGGCCGAGCAGGCCGGGATCGGCATCGAACGGGTCCGGGCCGCGCTCACCCGGCTCGGCACCGCCGGGCAGATCGGCTACGACACCGCCGAGGCCGCCTACTTCCACCGCCGGCTCCCGTACCGGGCCGGGCACGCCGAGGCGGCCAACCCCCGGCTGCGGGCGGCCCGGGAGCTGGTCGCGGCGGGCGCGGTGCGGCTGGAGGCGGACGGCGCGACGGCCGTCGTCACGGTGGACGACC
>NZ_JAFLNG010000360.1 GCF_017427025.1 Streptomyces sp. FH025 | reverse complement strand
ACGGCGCCCCACGAGCCCACCCGGGCGGAGGTGGTGGCCCGGTACGGAGCGATAGCCCCGACCGAGTGGGGCATGGAGGTCACCGGGGTGACCACCAGGCTGCCCGAGGGCGAGCCGGGCATGGCGCTGACCTTCGACGCCTGCGGCGGCCCCGGCGGCAACGGCTACGACGCCGATCTGATCGACTTCCTTCGCGCGCACGGCGTGGCGGCCACGCTCTTCCTGAACTCCCGCTGGATAGACGCCAACCCGGACGTCTTCGACGAGCTCGCCGCCGAGCCGCTGTTCGAGATAGGCAACCACGGCACCGCGCACCGCCCGCTCTCGGTCACCGGCCGCTCCGCGTACGGCATAGCCGGCACCAACGGCGTCGGCGAGGTGTACGACGAGGTGGCGGGCAACGCCCACAAGCTGGCCGGGCTGCTCGGGCACCCGCCCCGGTTCTTCCGCTCCGGCACCGCGCACTACGACGACGTCGCCACCCGGGTCGTCGCCGACCTGGGCGAACGCATCGCCGGCTTCACCGTCAACGGGGACGGCGGGGCGACGCTGAGCGCCGCCGAGGTGCGGCAGGAGGTCGGGTCGGCGGCGCCGGGCTCGATCGTCATCTGCCACATGAACCACCCGGGCGGCGGCACCGCCCCCGGGATAGCGGCGGCGGTGCCGGGGCTGCTGGCCTCGGGGCGGAGGTTCGTCCGGCTGTCCGACGTCATGTGAGCCGCACGTCATGTGAGCCGCACGTCATGTGAGCCGCACGTCACGTGAGCCGCACGTCATGTGAGCCGCACGTCATGTGAGTCGCTCGGCATGTGAGCCGTGCGGCGTCCTACGCCAGCCGGAGGCCGCCCGGGCGCTGCTCCTCGATGATGCCGACCAGCCAGTCGTAGACCGTCGGCCCCTTGCCCGCCTTGGCCGCGGCCAGGTCGGCGGCGACGTACGCGCGGTTCTCGGGGTGGGCGCGGGCGAGCCGCCGCTCCAGCTGGCGGACCGTCTCCGGGTAGCCGAGCCTGCGGCGGGAGACCTCGTGGTGGCGCCACTCGATGACGTAGTCGTCGTCCTCGGCCTTCGCGTAGCCACCGCTCAGGCAGTCGGCGAAGGCGTCCAGGTTGCGGCCGAAGTAGCCGTCGACGCCGATCGTCCGCCCGACCACGTCCCAGAAGTCCTCCAGGCTGCCGATCTCGTTGCCGTCGATCACATAGGTCACCGTCACGGGGTCGAGGATATGCCGCAGCGGCGCCCGATCAGGAGGGGACGGCTCAGGGGGAGACGGCGATCGCGGTGGCGAGCAGCCCGTCGCGGACCGCCCAGCGGCCGTCGAAGCCCTTGAGCCGAAGGCCGCCCACCACCGGGCCGGGGACGAGCAGCCGGGCGGCGAAGGTGCCGTCGGGGGAGAGGTCGAGTTCGGCCTCCTCGAAGTCCAGCCAGAGCTCGGTCAGCGGGAACCAGGCCTTGTACACCGACTCCTTGGCGCTGAACAGGATGCGGTCCCACGGCGTGCCCGGGCGTCTGAGGGTCTGAATGCCTGAGGGGCTGAACGTCTGAGGGGGGTCTGAACGTCTGAACGTTTGAGCTCCGGGATGCCTGAGTGCCGCTCAGGCCTGCGCGCGGGTGGGCGCGTCCGGAGCCGCGCACTCGGGGGATGCCTCCGACCGCTCGAACACGCGCGCCGCCTCGCCCTCGGCCGGGCGCGTCGCCGTGCCCGCCGCCCGCGTTCACCGCCGTACCCCGCCGTCGCGTCCGCCGAGGAACTGACGCGGCGGCGGCCGTGTGCTGACCAGCGGCTGACGGAGTGCTGACTTCTTAGAAGTTTCTTATCTACACGCGATGACCGATGCACGTCGACATACACCCGCGCTCACCAGCGCGAACTCACACTCCGTCGGGGCGGGTTCACTTTTCCGCTATCAGACTGTCCGTCAATGTCCTTGGCATGAGCGCTTCCGTGTTTGGCTACTGCCTGGTATCCCTTCTGTGACCCACGTCATACAGGAGGTGCAATGCCCCGCCCCGTCCGTGCCCTGTCCGTTGCCGCCATAGCGGCTCTCCTCGCCCTGACGACGCTCTTCACGGCCTCGTCCGCCAGTGCGGCCGGCGTCAACTACGCCGCCCTCGGCGACTCCTACTCCGCCGGCGTCGGCGCCGGCAGCTACCTGAGTGACAGCGGTAGCTGCAAGCGGAGCACCAACGCCTACGCGTACTTGTGGAAGAACGCGCACTCGCCGTCCTCCTTCAGCTTCGTCGCCTGCTCAGGAGCCAGAACCGGCGACGTCCTCAACAGCCAGATCTCCGCCCTGAGCTCCGGCACCTCGCTGGTCAGCATCTCGATCGGCGGCAACGACGCGGGCTTCGCCGACACCATGAAGACCTGTGTGCTGGGCTCTGACAGCGACTGCCTCACCGCCGTCAACAACGCCAAGAGCTACGCCCAGAACACCCTGCCGAGCCAGCTGGACAAGGTGTACTCCGCGATCCACGCCAAGTCGCCGAACGCGCACGTCGTGGTGATGGGCTACCCGCACCTGTACAAGGTCGGCGGCGACTGCCTCTTCGGCATCGGTGACACCAAGCGCGCCGCCATCAACGGTGCCGCCGACACGCTCGACAGCGTCATCGCCAAGCGGGTCGCCAACGCCGGCTTCACCTTCGGCGACGTGCGCAGCGCTTTCACCGAGCACGAGATCTGCGGCTCGCTGACCACCTGGCTGCACAGCACCACCCTGCCGGTCGACGAGAGCTACCACCCGAACTCGGCCGGCCAGGCCAGCGGCTACTACCCGGTCTTCAACCGTTCCTGAGACCCGGTTCCGTGCGGTGACGTTCCCTGCGGTGACGTTCCGCGAAGTGATGTTCCGTGCGGTGACGTTCCGCCGGGTGCCGGTGCGGCCCTGCTGACGGATGCGTCGGTGCCGCCGCCCCTCCCGAAGTACGGGAGGGGCGGCGGCACCGACGTCTCAGTTCCCGGCCGGGGCGGGCCGGACCGGCGGGAACGGGATTCCGGCGAGGACCGGTAGCAGCTCCGCCTCTTCGTGGTCGAGGTGGGCCTCCAGTTCGGCCGACATCCGGTCCAGCTCGGACCGGAGCCGCTCCGGGTCGGTGACGGTGATCCCGGCCAGCAGGGCCACCAGCTCCTCCCTGATCCGGCCGATCTTCCGGTGCTGCTCGCCGAGTTCCTCCAGCACTCCGGCCAGCTCCGGGTGGCTGCGCGCCAGGGCAGGGAAGATCGCCGCGTCCTCTCCGGTGTGGTGGTGCGTCAGGCCCTGGCAGAAGGCCAGGCAGTGTTGCCGCAGCTGTAGTCCGAGCCCGGCCGGACGGTCCGGGGAGTGGTCGCGTGCCTCCTGCCGGATGTGGCGCAGCTGCGCGCGCAGCCAGGTGTGGGCCTCCAGCAGCTTGTCGGCGAGGCTGCGCACCTCGCGTACCGCGTCCGTCGGAGCCTCGGGCCGCTCCAGTACGACCACCGGCAACCGCCGCTCGGTGTGCGCCTGGTAGTCGCCGTAGCCCGGGGCCTTCCGGGTGACGGCGGCGAACAGCCGCTCCCGGTGGGCGCCTTCGGTGGGCACGGCGATCGCGTCGAAGGCCTCGGTGCCGAGTTCGACCCGGACGACCGGGCGGGCCAGCAGATTGCGGTACCACTGCGGGTGTTCGGGCGCCCCGGCCGCCGAGGCGACGACCAGGAGCAGCCCCTCGGCCCGGACGTACCTGAGCGGTACGGTGTGCGGCCGCCCCGAGCGGGCCCCGGTGGTGGTGAGCAACAGCAGGTCGCCGCCCTCGAACGGGCCGCCGACGCGGCCGCCGTTGGTGCGGAACTCCTCGATGACGTTCAGATTGAAGGACATGGGCATGTGTGTGTGGTGAAGTCTCCTGAGAAATCGGGGAGTCGCGGCCACACGCGGTACCACGCGGGAACAAGCGGACACCGCGGTGACCGCCTGGGTCAGATCAGGGCAGCGGAGAAGGTGCTCATCGCGCATCGTCCCTTAACGAATAGGGTGCCGGCTCGGCTGTCGGCCGGCCCACTGCTCTGTGGCCGACGCCGCGCTGCACGCCCCCCATTAGAGCCAGGGCGTGGACGGCCTGTCAACGATCAAGATCATCACGAAACGGGTGACAGCTGACAGATTTCATCGTCTGAAATCTGTCAGCTGTCACCCGTCATCTGTTATCTGTCATCTGTCACCCGCCGCCCGTCTCCCGCCCGTCGGCGCGGGAGCGGTTCAGCGCAGGTAGTCGACCACGCCCGCCGGCTTGAGCCCGGCCGCGTCGGCGGCGGCGAGGGCGCGCTGAAGGTCGGTGTCGAGGGTGTCGGTCCAGTGCATCAGCACCACGTCGCCCGGCTGCAGCAGCCCCGGGTGCCAGATGTTGGACGCACCCCAGCTGAAGTCCGCGTCGGCTGTCAGAACGGTGCGGATGCCGCAGTTCGCGGCGGCCTGCAGGGTGTCGGCGTTCCAGGCGAAGTACGGCGGGCGGAACATCACGGGCGCGGTGCCGAACAACCGGGTCATCGCGTCACGGGCGTCGCAGATCTCGACCTGCTGCTGGTCCAACGGGAGCTTGCTGAGGTCGGAGTGCGAGACGCTGTGGTCCTGGACCGAGGAGCCGGGTACGGCCGTGACCCGCTTGAAGAAGGCCGGGTCCGTGCCGGCCGGCATCGGCAGCGGGAAGGCGGTGATCGGCAGGTGGTGGTCGGCGATGAACTTCTCCGCCTCGGGGGTGCGCTGCCAGCCGTCGTCCACCGTGAAGAAGACGACCTTGTCGCTGGTCGGGATCGAGCCCGCCGCGACCGCCGGGGCGGGCGCCGGACCGTCCACCCGGGCGTCGTCGACCGAGAACGGGCCCTGCTGGTACCAGCCGTGCACATACAGCCGGATGCTTCGGGCGTTCGGGCCGGTGGTGAAGCGGGTGGTCAGCTGCTGCCAGCCGCCGCCCGTGGTCTCGGTCCAGGCCGGGGCGATGTCCCGCCCGGTGCCGGTGGCACCGAGGTAGACGAAGTTGCCGCGCACCCAGGCCGAGGCGGTGTACGTGGTGTCGGGTTGGACGGCGACGGTCTGCGCGCACTCGCCGGTGGAGTCGGCGTTCGCCGGGGTGACGGTGAGCGCTGATGTGCCGGAGTGCGGGGCGGTGGTGGTGACGGCGGCCTCGGCCGGTCCGCCGGTGCAGCTCCAGCCGGGGATGCTGCCCCAGTCGGCGAGGCCGGGCGAGGGCAGTTCGAAGCCGGGGTTGGTGGCCAGGTTGACGGTCGGGGCGCTCGGAACGGTGGCCGGCGGGGCGTCCGCGGAGGCCGCCGGTACGGTGAAGGCGGTGATCAGCGCGACGGAAGCGGCCAGCGCGGACAGGCGCGTGGACATCGACACGTGAGGACTCCAGCAGGTGGGGGCACGCCCGTGGGGAGGGCGTGAGCGGAATCGGGACCGTGGAACTCGGGGCGCTCCCGGAGGGGCGGGAGCGGTTGGCGACGGTGCGCCGCACTCGGACCGGAGAGCAACAATGGACTGGACCAATCGGCCAGTCAAGGGAACGGCCGGTGAACCGGGCCGCCACCGCCCCTGTGCGAAAAGGGACAAGACAGTACGTCAGGACCACTACCGACAGGTGCGGTTCAGGCCGGGTTCAGGACAGGTAGAGCTCCTCGATGTCCTCCGCGTAGTACTCCGTGATCGCCGCCCTCCGCAGCTTGAGCGAGGGGGTCAGCAGCCCCTGGTCCTGGCTGAACTCCCGTGGCAGCAGCCGGAAGGCGCGGATCGACTCGGCCCGAGACACCGCCGCGTTCGCCGCCGCCACCGCACGCTGGATCTCGACGTGCAGCTGTTGGTCGGAGAGCACCGCCCACGCGTCCAACTGCTCCCGCCCGTGGGTCTTCAACCAGTGCGCCAGCGCGGCCGGGTCGAGCGTGATCAGCGCCGCCACGTACGGCCGGTCGTCGCCCACCACCAGGCACTGGGAAACCAGTGGGTGCGCCTCGACCCGCTCCTCCAGCGCCGCCGGGGCGAGGTTCTTGCCGCTGCTGGTGACGATCAGGTCCTTCTTGCGCCCGGTGATGGTGAGGTAGCCGTCCTCGTCCAGCCGGCCCAGGTCGCCGGTGGCGAACCAGCCGTCGACCAGCGATTCCGCCGTGCAGCGCGGGTGGTTGAGGTAGCCGCCGAACACCGAGGCGCCGCGCACCCACACCTCGCCGTCGTCGGCGATCGCCACCGAGGCGCCCGGCAGCGGCCGCCCGACCGTGCCGAGCTTCTGCCGTCCGGCCGGATTGGCGGTGATCGCGGCGGAGGTCTCGGTGAGCCCGTACCCCTCGTACAGCTGGAGCCCCGCGCCGGTGAAGAAGAGGGCCAACTCCCGCCGCAGCGAGGACCCGCCGCACATCACGCTGCGCACCCGGCCACCGAGTACGGCCCGCAGTTTCGGGTAGACGGTCCGCTCGTAGGCGAGGTGGCGCAGCCGCAGTGCCGCGCCCGGGCCGGGGCCGCGGCCGAAGGCCTTCTGCTCCCGGGCGGCCGCCCAGTCGACGGCCGCCTGCCGGGCCTGTTCGAAGGCCTCGCCGCGCCCGGCCTCCTCGGCGGCGCGCCTGGCCTGCTGGAAGATCTTCTCGAAGACGTACGGGACGGCGTGCAGGAAGGTCGGCCGGAAGCTCTCCAGGGCGGGCAACAGCGCGTCGGTGGAGACCTCGGGGATATGGCCGATCCGGAAGCCGCCGCGCACCGCCGCGATCTGCACGGCCCGCCCGTACACGTGGGCCAGCGGTAGGAACAGGAGGGTGGAGGGCTGGCCGCCGCCGGTGTCGCGGAAGACCTCGCCCCAGCCGTCGAGCAGTGCGTCGGCCTCGGCGGCCAGGTTGGCGTGGGTGAGCAGGCAGCCCTTGGGGCGGCCGGTGGTGCCCGAGGTGTAGACGACGGTGGCGATGTTGCCGGCCCCGACGCCGACCCGTTGGCGGTGCACCAGTGCGTCGGGGACGCCCCGGCCGTCCTCGGTGATCGCGGCGACGCAGTCGCGGTCGAGCTGCCAGATGCCGGTGAGGTCGGGCAGGGCGTCGCAGACCGCGCCGACGGTCATCGCGGCGTCCTCGTCCTCGACCAGGCAGGCCACCGCCTGGGTTTCGGCGAGGATCCAACGCACCTGCTCGGGCGCGGCGGTGGGGTAGACCGGGACGGTGATCGCGCCGATCGACCAGAGCGCGTAGTCGAACAGCGTCCACTCGTAGCGGGTGCGGGACATCAGCGCGACGCGGTCGCCGTAGCGCACGCCCCTGGTCAGCAGGCCCTTGGCGAGGGCGAGCACCTCGTTGCGGAACTCCCGTGCGGTGACGCCCTGCCAGTGTCCGTCGGCGCTGCGCCAGGAGAGCTGAACCAGGTCGGGAGTGCGTTCGGCGGTGTCGTACAAGGAGTCGGCGAGTCCCCCGGTGGCCTCGCGCCCGGCTGGGGCGGGGGTGGTGAACTCGCGCACAGTCCTCCCCAGTTCGCGTCTCCCGGCGCTCGGCGCCGATTTGGCGCACGGGCGTCGGGGTGGCGGCGCCCGTGCGCGCGGGTGGAGCGAAACTATCGGATCGTCCTGTCACTGCCCAGGGTTGTGGCGGTGACGCGGCGAGATCGGCACGCGTCTGCTCGGTTGGTGTCGCATTCGGGGAGGTGCGGGGGAGGGAACGGGAGGGCCCGGGACGCCGTGCGGCCGGGCGCCGCACAGTCCGCCGCACGGTCGGGGCCGGGAGTGCCGGTGCGCGGTCCGGGCGTGAACCGGGGTGATCACGGCCGGTTTCTGACGTGTGCGGGGCAAGCAGGGAAAGTGGAGTGGTTCGGCCCTCGAACGTCTGGTCAGGGCG
>NZ_JAFLNG010000036.1 GCF_017427025.1 Streptomyces sp. FH025 | reverse complement strand
CGGCGGTAGGTCGAGGCGCTCGCTGCGCAGCGGGGCGGTGAGGTCGGGGCGCATGGCGGTATTGAACGCCGTCGCGCGGCGGTGCTTCCCGCGGGGGCGGGCGGTCGGGTCGAATGGGGGCCGAGAGTGACGGAGCGGAAGAAGGAGGCTGTGGTGCGGTACCTGGTCAGGGAGAAGCTGTTCGCGGTCGGCGACGACTACTGGATCGAGGACGACCGGGGGCACAAGGCGTACCTGGTGGACGGCAAGGTGCTGCGGCTGCGGCACACCTTCGAGCTGAAGGACTCGCACGGGCGGGTGGTCGCGGTGGTGAAGGAGAAGATGCTCACCGTCCGTGACGCGATGAAGATCGAGAACGTCGACGGCGAGGTGATCGCGACCGTCCGGGAGAAGCTGTTCACCCCGTTCCGCGACAAGTACCTGGTGGAGCTGGCCTCCGGCGGCGAGCTGAAGATCCACGGGAACCTGATCGACAAGGACTACCGGGTCGAGAACCACCACGGCGACGAGCTCGCCCGGGTCTCGCGCAAGTGGTTCCGGGTCCGCGACACCTACGGGGTGGAGATCGCCGACGGCGCGGACACCGGCCTGCTGCTGGCCATCGCGGCCTGCGTCGACCACCTGGTGGAGGAGGAGCACTGAGGTGTCCGGCCCCCGGCCCGCCCGTCGACGGTGTAACGGTCGGTCTGGCAAGGCTGATTGACTGATCATCGGGCTGTTGTGACGGTTCGCTGCGGCGCCGGGGGCCGGCCGGTAACGTACCGGCATGGCTGACCTTGAAGAACGCGCCAATGTCGTCGCGTCCGGTTCATCGCGGGTCGGGGCGGGGGTGGGCGTCCGACGGCGCCGCGCCGCCGACCTCGCCGACTGCGTCCGGGTGCTGGCCGATGTCCACGCCGCCGACGGCTACCCCGCCGACTGGCCCGAGCGCCCCGCCGCCTGGCTCACCCCGGACGGCCTGCTGGCCGCCTGGGTCGCCGAGGCGGACGGCCGGCTCACCGGGCACGTCGGCCTCTCCCGCAGCGGCCCGGGCGGTGTCGCCCCCGGCCTGTGGAGCCTGCGCACCGGCGGGCGCCCGGAGCTCACCGCCGTGATCGAGCGCCTCTACGTGGACCCGAGGGCGCGCGGCCGGAACACCGGCGCCCTTCTCCTGGAGACCGCCGTGGCGCACGCGCGGGCGCTCGGCCTGCACCCCGTCCTCGACGTCCTCGCCACCGACACCGCCGCCCTGGCCCTCTACCGCCGCCTCGGCTGGACCCTCCTCGGCCGCGGCGAGCAGCACTGGGCCTCCGGCCGTACGGTCCTCCTCCACTGCTTCGCCGCCCCGAGGGGGCGGGCGGAGACGTCCTAGACCGGGATGACCTCGACTCCCCGCTCCAGGCCGGTGAAGTCGGCCGCGTTCCGGGTGTACAGCGGCAGGCCGTGGGCCTGAGGGTGAGCGCTCGGTTTGCTAGGGCGGCAACAAAGCTTGCCGGTGCCGGAAGGCCGGCCGCAGCCTGGCGGTGGAGGTGAGCGCGAATGAACGGGACGAGGACGACGGAGCGCTACGACGCGGTGGTGGTCGGCGGCGGAGCGGCGGGGCTGAACGCCGCCCTGGTGCTGGGCCGGGCCCGGCGGCGGGTCGCGGTGGTGGACGCGGGGGAGCCGCGCAACGCCCCGGCCGCCCACATGCAGGGCTTCCTGAGCCGCGACGGCATGCCCCCGGCGGCGCTGCTGGCGGTCGGGCGGGAGGAGGTCGCCCGGTACGGGGTGGACCTGATCGACGGCCGGGTCGAGCACATCGAGGCCGCCGCGTCCGAGGAGCCGGGTTGCGTGGTCCACCTGGCGGGCGGGCCGGTGCTGCACGCGCGCCGGGTGGTCGTCGCCACCGGGCTGCGCGACGGGCTGCCGGAGCTGCCCGGCCTGGCCGAGCGGTGGGGCCGGGACGTGCTGCACTGCCCGTACTGCCATGGCTGGGAGGTCCGCGACCGGCCGCTCGGCGTGCTCGGCACCGGCCCGGCGGCCGTCGACCAGGCGCTGCTGCTGCGCCAGTGGTCGGCGGACGTGGTGCTGCTGGCGCACACCCTGGAGCTGACGGCCGTCGAGCGGGAGCGGCTCGCCGCCCGGGGCGTACGGGTCGTGGAGGGCCGGATCGTCCGGCTGGTGTCCGACGACGGGCGGCTGCGCGGCGTCGAGCTCGCGAACGGGCGGGTGGTGCCGCGTGAGGCGGTGTTCGTCTTCCCGCAGCCGGTGCCCCGGGACGCGCTGCTGTTCGGCCTGGACTGCGCGCGGGACGACAACGGCTGGGTCACCACCGACCGGACCGGCCGGACCAGCCTGCCCGGCGTCTGGGCGGTCGGCAACGTCGCCGACCCGCGCGCCCAGGTCGTCACCGCCGCCGGGATGGGCGCGGCGGCCGCCTTCGCGCTCGACCACGACCTCGCGGCGGAGGAGATCGACCGGGCGGTGGACGAGCGTCGCGCGTCCGGCGCCGCCCTGCCCGTCTGAGCCGGGAAGCTTTCGTCAACGCACGATCGGAGAGGTGACGTCATGTCCTCGCACCAGCACTCGCACAACCATCAACACCACCACGGCCACGGCCGGGTGCCCGCCGCCGAGCTCGACTGGGACGCCCTCGCGGCGCACCTGGAACGGGAGGGCGAGCTGCGCGCGGGCGCGGTCGCCGAGGCCGCGCGGTGGCTGTCCGGCCTGTCCGGGGAGGGCCCGGTCCGCCGGGTGCTGGACGTCGGCAGCGGGCCCGGTGTGATCGCCGGGCTGCTCGCGGACGCCTTCCCGTCCTCCGAGGTGGTCGCCGTGGACCAGTCGGCCGCCCTGCTGGAGCGCGCCCGGGCCCGCTCGGGCGGTCGGCTGGGCATCCAACAGGCCGATCTTCCCGCCGAGTTCGACAAGCTCGGCGAGGCCGACCTGATCTGGTCCGGCAACGCGATCCACCACCTCGGCGACCAGCAGGCCGCGCTCCGCTCGCTCGCCGGGGTGCTGCGGCCCGGCGGCCTGCTCGCCGTCGCCGAGCGCGGTCTGCCGCTGCGCTACCTGCCCCGCGACTTCGGTCTCGGCCGACCCGGTCTCCAGGCCCGGCTGGACGCCGCGCACGAGGACGGCTTCAGCGCCATGCGCGCCGAACTCCCGGACGCCACCGAGGAGATCGAGGACTGGCCGGCCATGCTCACCCGGGCCGGCCTCACCCCGACCGGCACCCGCACCTTCCTGGTCGACCATCCCGCCCCGCTCGCCCGCCCGGCCCGCGAGCACCTGCACCTCCAGCTCACCCGCCTCCACGAGCAACTCGCCGAGGCGCTCGACCCGGAGGACCGTGCGACCCTGGAGGCGTTGCTGGCGGAGGACGCACCCACCGGCATCCTCAACCGGCCGGACGCCTTCTACCTCTCCGCGATGACCGTCCACACCGCCCGCAGGGTCTGAGGCCGGGTCAGGAGGCGAGGAAGTCCGCCACCGTACGGGTGAAGGCGGCGGGGTCGTCGAGCCAGGGGTAGTGGCCGGCGGCGGGCTGGACGGCGGTGCGGGCGCGGCGGAAGAGGTCGGCTGCGGCCCGGGCCGAGGCGGGGCACGGGTCGGGGTCGTACTCGCCGGCCAACAGGAGGACGGAGGCGGGCAGTTCGGCGACGGCGGCGCGGACCGAGGCCGGGTCGTAGCCGCCGCCGTGGTAGGCCGCGGCGGCCTCGGGGTGGCTCTGGTCGGCCCGGGTGGCCTCGTGGGCCCGGGCGGTGGCGTTCCAGTCGCCGTGGAAGAGCGGGGCCAGGTCGTCGGGGTCGGCGGCGCCGCCGGCGAAGGCGGTGCGGACGGCGGCCAGAGCGGCCGGGTGCCACGCCTCGCCGGTGCCACCCCGGGCGGCGACCGCCGCCCGGTAGTGCTCCTCGGTGGCGGTGCTGCCGAAGATCCGCAGGCTGGGGGTGATCAGGGCCAGCCGCCCGGTGCGGTCGGGGTGGCGCAGGGCGTACAGGGTCGCGAGCGAGCAGCCGGCGGAGTGGCCGAGGACGTCCACCCGCTCCAGTCCGAGGTGGGCGCGGAAGGCCTCGACGTCCGCGACCTGTCGGTCGACCCGGTAGGTCGCGGGGTCGGCGGGGCGTTCGGAGCGGCCGGTGCCGCGCAGGTCGAGGACGTGCAGCGCGCGGTGCGCGGAGAGGCCGCCGAGGTCCCCGAGGTAGGCGGAGTCGCGCATCGCGCCCCCGGCGATGACCAGCAGCGGCTCGCCGTCGCCGATGGTCCGGTGGGCGAGCCGGGTGCCGTCCGGGCCGGTGAAGGTCGTCATCGGGTGATCATGGCAACCGTCCGCTCGGCCCGGCAAGGATCCTGCCCGACGGCGGGCAGGCGGGCAGGCGGGCGCCCGTCGGTGCGGGCGGGCCGGGGTACCGTCGAGGGATGACAGCGGACGCGCGGGGCTTCGTCGTGGTGACCACCACCCACGAGAGCGAGGAGCAGGCCCGGTCACTGGCCTCCGCCGTGGTGCGGGAGCGGCTGGCGGCCTGCGCGCAGGTGTACCCCGTCCGGTCGGTGTACTGGTGGGACGGCGAGGTGCAGGACGCCGAGGAGTGGCGGATCGACCTCAAGACCCGGGCCGAACTGGCCGACCGCCTCGCCGAGTTCGTCGCCGGGCGGCACTCGTACGAGACGCCCGAGGTGATCGTCGTGCCGGTGGTGTCCGGCAGTCGCGACTACCTGGCCTGGGTGGCCGAGGAGACCGCGGACCGCTGAGCTCAGGACGTGACCTCCAGGAAGGCCAGCACCGCGAGCACCCTCCGGTGGTCCTCCTCGGAGGGCGGCAGGTCGAGCTTGAGGAAGATGTTGGCGGTGTGCTTCTTCACCGCCCGCTCGGTGATCACCATCCGTTCGGCGATCGCCGCGTTGGAGCGCCCCTCCGCCATCAGTTGCAGCACCTCGCGCTCCCGCAGGGTCAGCCGGTCCAGCGGCTTCTTCCGTTCGGTGCTGCTGACCAGCATGGCGATCACCTGCGGGTCGAGCGCGGTGCCGCCGGCCGCGACCCGGTGGACCGTCTCCACGAACTGGTCGGGGTCGAACACCCGGTCCTTCAGCAGGTAGCCGATCGAGCCGCTGCCGTCGGCGAGCAACTCCTTGGCGTAGAGCTGCTCGACGTACTGCGAGAGCACCAGCACCGGCAGCCCGGGTATCCGCCGCCGTGCCTCCAGCGCAGCCTGGAGGCCCTCGTCGGTGAACGTCGGGGGCAGCCGTACGTCGACCACGGCCACGTCCGGGCGTTCGGTGAGGAGGGCCTCCAGGAGGTCCGGCCCGGTGTCCACCGCGGCCACGACCTCGAAGTCGTAGGCCTGCAGCATCCGGACCAGACCGTCCCTCAGGAGGAAGAGGTCCTCGGCGAGTACAACTCGCACGGCAGCTCCATGGTCAGGGTCGTGGGGCCGCCCTGCGGGCTGCGGACGGCCAGGACTCCGTCGAAGGTAGCAAGCCGCCGTTCGATGCCGCGCAGACCGGTGCCGCGCGACGGGTCGGCGCCGCCCGTCCCGTCGTCGGTGACCTGCGCCTTCAGCAGGCCGTCCGCGTACCAGAGTTGGACGTCGACGTGGGCGGAGCGGGAGTGCTTGGCGGCGTTGGTGAGCGCCTCGGAGACGGCGAAGTAGAAGGCGGACTCGACCGGGGCCTCGGGGCGGCCCGGCAGCTCGGCGGAGACGGTCACGTCCAGCGGACTGTTCATGCCCAACGCCCGTACGGCGTCGGCGAGTCCGCGGTCAGCCAGGACCGGCGGGTGGATGCCGCGGACCAGGTCGCGCAGCTCGTTGAGGGCGGTGGCGGAGGCCTGGCGGGTCTCGGCGAGCAGCTTCTTCGCGGCCTCGGGGTCCCGCTCGACCAGCCGCTCGGCGACGCCCAGGTTCATGCCCATGGCCACCAGCCGGGCCTGCGCGCCGTCGTGCAGGTCCCGTTCGATCCGGCGCAGTTCGGCGGCCTGGCTGGTCAGTGCGTCGCGCCTGGTCTCGGTGAGGTGGGCGACCTTGCGCTGGGCGGCCAGTGCCTCGGCGCGGGCGGTCGGGCCCAGCAGTGCCTTGGCGAGCGCGGTGTGGCCGCGCAGCACGCCGGGGGCGATCGCCGGGCCGAGGGGGATGACCGGCAGCCCGAGCAGCGCGGCGGTCCGGGCGCTGCCGGCGTCGGTCACGTGGACCCACAGGTACCAGTTGTTGCCGCCGTGGGCGGCGACCGGCTCCCAGAGCCAGGGCGACAGCACGCCGAAGACGCCGTAGGCGAGCACGGCCAGCGGGAACAGCGCCACGGTGAAGCCGATCATCGGGTCGACGAGCAGCCAGAGCAGGTCCCGCCAGGTGGCAGGGTCGGCGAGCAGTGCCTGGCAGCGCTGCCAGGCGCCCCGGTAGCCCGGTTCGACCTCGGGCATCGGCAGGTAGGGGTCGCGGATCCCGGTGCCGGTCCAGCGCCCGGCCAGCGTGCGGCGCAGGCCGGCCAGTCGGCGGACCGCCAGGGTCGTCGGCAGCACCAGCAGCACGCCCACGCCGAGGCCCAGCAGGCCGGCGGTGAAGGACGCCGCGGTGAGCAGCGCCATTTGAGGCACGATGAACGCGGCCAGCGCCGTGCTGTGCGCCATGGCCCGTGCGCTGCGGCGCAGCGGGCCGAGGCGGCTCCATCCGGTGTCGGTGTTCCGCGCCCTGCTCTCCGCCCCGGTTCCGGTCGTGTCGGTCATGACCGTTCCTCCCCCTCCGTGCCGGCCCCTACCCCTTGTCCGGCGGCTTCGACCCCCAGACTGCCGCAGGGCCGCCACCTCGATCACTGGGCCCTGGACCCCTCTTGCGGGTACCTGGGTACACCATCTGCTCGCGCTGGACCTGCTCGGCTCACGGCGGAAAACCGGACGGAGGGGGCCCTGAACTCCAGGGCCCCCTCCGCTGATTGTCGAGGTGGTTGTCGAGGTCGCTGTCGAGGATCAGCCCTCGGTGCCGCCGAAGCGTTCCGTCCAGGCCGCCAGTTCCTCGTCCGCGATCTTGGCGAAGAGCACCGGCGGCACCGTGAACGCCGTCCCGGCCGGGATCAGGTCCAGCGCGCGGGCCTCCGTCGCGTCGATCCAGGTACGGGTGGACGCCGGCGAGTCCTCGGGCAGGGTGAAGGCCCCGCGCATCGCGGCCGCAGCGGTCGGGATGAACGGCTCGGACACCACCGCGTACAGGTGGATCAGGTTCATCGCGGTCCGCAGCGTCAGCGCCGCCGCCTCCGGGTCGGTCTTCACCTGGAGCCAGGGCGCCTTCTCCTCCAGGTAGACGTTGCCCGCGCTCCACAGCGCGCGCAGGGCCTGCGCCGCCTTGCGGAAGTTGAGCCCGTCCAGCTGGGCCTCGTACTCGGCGAGCAGGCCGGCGATCTGCTCGCCGAGCCGCTGCTCGGCCTCGCCGGGCGCGTGCCCGCCCGGGACGTCGTCGCCGAAGCGCTTGCGGCTGAAGGAGAGCACCCGGTTGACGAAGTTGCCGAGGGTGTCGGCGAGGTCCTTGTTGACCACCGAGGCGAAGAGGTCCCAGGTGAAGCTGGAGTCGTCCGACTCGGGCGCGTGCGCCATCATGAACCAGCGCCAGTAGTCGGCCGGCAGCAGCTCCAGCGCGACGTCGCTGAAGATGCCGCGCTTCTGGCTGGTGGAGAACTTCCCGCCGTAGTACGTCAGCCAGTTGAAGGCCTTGACGTAGTCGACCTTCTTCCACGGGCGGCGCGAGCCGAGGATGGTGGCCGGGAACATCACGGTGTGGAAGGGGACGTTGTCCTTGCCCATGAACTCGGTGTAGCGGACGGTCTCGTCGGCCTCGTACCACCAGGACTTCCAGTCCCGCAGGTGCCCGGCCGGGGCCGCGTCCGCCCACTCCTTGGTGGCGCCGATGTACTCGATCGGGGCGTCGAACCAGACGTAGAACACCTTGCCCTCGGCGGCCAGTTCGGGCCACACGTCGGCCGGCACCGGGACGCCCCACTCCAGGTCGCGGGTGATCGCGCGGTCCTGGAGGCCCTCGGTCAGCCACTTGCGGGCGATCGAGGAGGCCAGCACCGGCCAGTCGTCGTCGTGGGCGGCGACCCACTGCTCGACCTCCTCGGTCAGCTTCGACTGGAGCAGGAACAGGTGCCGGGTCTGCCGGACCTCCAGGTCGGAGCTGCCGCTGATGGCCGAGCGGGGCTCCAGCAGGTCGGTCGGGTCCAGCACCCGGGTGCAGTTCTCGCACTGGTCGCCACGCGCCTTGTCGTAGCCGCAGTGCGGGCAGGTGCCGGTGATGTAACGGTCCGGCAGGAAGCGCCCGTCGGCGTTGGAGTACACCTGGCGGATCGCGCGCTCCTCGATGAAGCCGTTGCGCTGCAGCTCGCGGGCGATCTCCTGGGTGATCTCCCGGTTCTGCGGCGAGGAGCTGCGGCCGAAGTGGTCGAAGGACAGCCCGAAGCCGTCGTACACCGCCTTCTGCGCGTCGTGCGCCTGCGCGCAGAACTCCGCGACCGGCAGTCCGGCCTCCTGGGCGGCCAGTTCGGCGGGCGTGCCGTGCTCGTCGGTGGCGCAGATGTACAGGACCTCGTGACCGCGCTGGCGCAGGTAGCGGGAGTACACGTCCGCCGGGAGCATCGACCCGACCATGTTGCCCAGGTGCTTGATCCCGTTGATGTAGGGAAGGGCGCTGGTGATCAGGTGCCGAGCCATCCTCGGATGCTCCGATTTCTCCCGCACACGCACCCGACCCGGAGTGCTGTGCCAGGCGCAGGGGTCCACTGTGGGCTGCCAAGCCTACCCCTGTCGCGGGCGTCGCCCGTTCGGTGTCAGGGCCGGGTGAAGTCGGCGTACCGGTCGAACTCCCCGTCCTTCACCCCGCGGACGAACGCCGCCCACTTGCGCGGCGTCGTCTGCACGACCACTTCGGGCTGGTCCGACTCGCGGATCTCCACCAGTCCGCCCGCCGCTCTGACCTCGACGCAGTCCGTGCTCTCTCCGCTGGCCGACGCCTTGCGCCACCCGTTCATGCGAAATCTTTCAGTAAGGCCCGGATGAAGTCCCGGGACTCGTCCGTCCCGAGCGCGATGGCCGCGGTCTTCTCCTTGATCTGCCGGTAGGAGTCCAGCTCCGCTTCGGTGTGCACGAACTTGGGCCCGTGGGTGAGGTCGATCTGGAGGGTGTCGAGCTCCGGAACCGGCCCGCGGGCGAGGTACAGGCTCTCCCCGGAGCCCGGGTAGGTGGGCACGCTGAAAGGGATCACCCGGATGTCCAGCTGGGGCCGTTCGGAGTTGGCCAGCAGGTTCCGCAGCTGCTCGCGCAGCACGTCCGGACCGCCGAACTGCATCCGCAGCGCGGACTCGTGCAGGATCGCGCTGTACGGCTTCGGAGTGTCGACGAAGATCTGCTGGCGCCGGATCCGGAACGCCATCCGGACCTCCGCCTCCGACTTGGCCTGCGGGGGGAGCCGCTCGAACACCGCGGCCGCGTACGCCGGGGTCTGGAGCAGGCCGGGGATGAAGGTGCTGTTGAGGATGGACAGCGACTCCGCGTGGTGCTCCATCTCCGCGATGTCGATGATCCCGCTCGGCATCTTCCCCCGGTAGCCGTCCCACCAGTACTTGCGCCGGTCCTGGGTCATCGCGAGCAGCGCGTCCAGGTACGGGCCCTCCTCGCAGCCGCAGACGCGGGCCCAGACCCGGAGCCGCTCGGCGCTGATGCCCGACTTCCCGTTCTCCATCTGGGAGATCTTGGGCAGGTCGGTGCCGATGGTCGCTGCCAGGCTCTTGGGCGTCACGCCCACGCGTTCGCGCATCTTGCGCAGCTCGATCCCGAGGCGCTGCTGGCGAACGGTCGGCGACAGGCGGGGTGGCATGACTCTCTTCTCCGGATCGCGCGGCTTCGGTCGGGCTTCGGTCGATGCTTCCGGTGAAGTGTGCCGTGGTGACCCGGCCCGAGCTAGCGAAATGAGGGATACCCCACGATGGAGTGAACGTTCACTCGCTCAGTAGCAACTCTGGCACCTTGACCCTATGGTCGTCCGTGTCACTCGCTGACTTGTTTTTGGCTAAACAGTCGCCGCGCAGTCGTCGTGTCGCGCTGAGCAGCGCCAAGTCTCCGGGTCGCCAGTCAGTGCCAATTGCATGGTCAGGGCGTTCGACATCACCCATCGGAGGCAGCCGTGCCCCTTCCCTCGCCTCTCCGCACTTCCCCGCGCCAGTGAATGCCCTTCTCATCGCGGCGCTGTCCTCCCTCCTGCTCGCCGTCCTCTTCGTCGGCTGGCTGGTCTGGCTGGTCAACGTCCAACCCCTGGAACCCGGCCCGGCGAACCCCGACTTCGCCGGCCGCCGCTCCCTCCTCCCCGACTTCAGGGACGTCGTTTCACCGGACAAGTGACCTGCGGCCAGGCCTTGTTGGGGCACACGACCACGTACTGCCCCGCCCACCGGCTGTCGGACACCCACCGGGACCACACGACGTCCGAGGCCCCGGCCAGTTGCGCGATCGCGTACTGCCGTCGTGTCTCGGTTGGCAGCCAGGAGTCGCCGCCGGGCGTGTGCTCCTCGTATCGCTCGGCAAGCCATTCGGCCGCGTCGGTCGGCGCCGCCCAGGTGCCCCGCACCTGGGCGGGCGGCCTCAGCAGCCACCAGCCGGTCATCATCGGCGGGAGCTCCGAGAGCCGGAAGCCACTGCCCTCGATCGGCCGCCTCTCCGACTCCCTCACCAGTAACCGGCCGTCACCGGCCCATTCGTAACCGTGGAAGTGCAACTGCACATCTCCTTGACGGTGTTGGAGCCCCGGCCGCCCGCACGGGACTGCGGGCGGCTGGGGAGCTTCAGACGGACAGGCCGAACCGCGCCGGATCGATCCCGGCCTCGGTCAGCTCCTCGACGGTGAACAGCAACGGCTCACGATCGGGCCGCTTGCTGTCGCCCAGGGCGTAGACACCGTGCTCGACCAGGCCGAGGGTCACGCACGACTCGGTGTCGTCGCCCCCGCCCTGGTTACCGCCGCACGCGCGGTTGAACTCGACGTGGGAGAGGTCGAGTTCGTACAGGTTGAGATCGGTCATCGCCTGCACCTTCCGGTATCGCTTCGGGGCAGCACGGAACGGCCCCGCCCCGCCCAGGACTTGGGCGGAAGACTCAAAGAGAGAGATAGAGGGAGGGAGTGGTGCTCACCCGCGCGAGGCCTGCCAGTCGAAGAAGCCACCCGGGGCATCGTCCGGCGGGATCAGGTCAGCACGCCGGACCACACGCTCCAGCCCACCGCGCAACGGGCGGACGTAGATGCCGGTGTTGACGATCTCCATGATCTCCACAGCGGCACCGGTACGGCGCTCGTAGACGCACTGCCCGGCCTCCGGCACCCACTGCTCGGTCACGGTCACCGCCACAGGCTGATGCGAGTGGTGAGCTGCTCTGCGGGCACCTGCCGTGTCGGAGCGTCCGGCTCGAACAGCGGCCGCACCAGAGCCCGCCCGTCCTGCGCCCCCACTACCTCGACCAGCCCCCCGGTCGTCAGGTCCTTCCGTACCGGGTTGTTGTCGACCTGCTCCATGAGTTCCGCGAGAGAACGGCGACGCTTCGGCGGACCACTTCTTTCGGTCGACTGTGCGATATCCGCAGCGGACATTAGCGGCTCCCGTGATTCGCGATTCTGCCTGGCGAGTCACCAAATTAAGAGGGAGCAGGCTTGATTTCTAAGCGCTTTCCTGTTCGCGAAAGAACTCGTCCCGGATTCCTTCGACCATCGCGCGCATGTCATCTCCGTGCAGCGCCACAGCATCGAATCCGGAGAATGTTGAAAGATAGAGATCTACATCCCTTGGGTCGCGAGTGGTGATCTCCGAGTGGAACGTCTCCACGATGACGAGACGATCGTCATACATGCTGAAGCATGTCATGGGGAATTCCGGCATGCGCCTGGAGAGCGGAAGAACTCCAATAGTCACATTTGGGAGCCGGGATAGCGATACGATTCGGTCGAGCTGTGTAGCCATGACGGAAGGAGGGCAGACCCGCCATCGCAGCACGTGCTCGCAAATAATGAAATGGAACTCTCGGTGACGGTCATACAGGACGGTCTGGCGCTCCAGTCGTGCCGCGATCGTCTTGGCCTTGGATTCCTTTGACAGCTCTGCATCCAGCGCGAAAACGGCCGCGACGTATTCAGCACTCTGAAGAAGCCCAGGAACCAACTGTCCCTGGAATAGTCGGAGTACAGTCGTTTGGGATTCGATGGCCTTGATGGCTTGCTGGTGCTTCCAGTGGCCCATGCGGCGGAGTTCTCGCCAGGCCATTTCTTCGGTCGCCGCGCTGCGAGCTGCTTCCAGGAACTCGGCTTTGGCTTCGCCGGATATTCCGAGCGCAGTCAGGATGAGGTCTACATCTTGCACGCTGGGCAAGGTCTTGGCGTTTTCGATCTTCGAGAGCTTGGCAGGAGACATGGAAGCCCTGCGGGCGATGGTCTCGGCTGTCTTGTCCGAGGCGATCCGTAACGCCCGCAGGGCTTTCCCCAAGTCGTTGTGGTGCCGCTCCCCGCTCAAGCTGCCGTGTACTCCCCGAAGGGCACGGCGTTCGCCAGGGCGATGTCTCGGTATTGGCGGTACTCGTTCAGGCGATCGTCGGGGAGTAATTCTGCGCCGAGGAACTGTCCTGCGCCGGTGTAGTGCATTCGGTAGACCTTGGCATCGTCGAAAATCCAGAAGTCGTGGTCGGGTAGTCCGGCCACTTCTTGCCGGGCCGTGTCGATGATGCCGATCGATTCGCCGGCTTTGATGTTGCCGGGGTACGACGCCAACTCGTAACGGAGGTAGTCCGACAAGGGGGACCGAAGGACGTGGACCCGGGCCACCTGCTTGCCTAGATCCGTCATGGAGCGGACCCACGGGTTGTCGGAGGATTCAGGCGGCAAACCCTTGCCCGCGAGGAAGTCGGCGAATTCCTCACGCTCCCCGTCCACGTCGTAGACGGCCAGCGTCTCGAGACGGAAGGCCGTCAACTCGAACGTCTCGAACAGGCGGCCGAAATCATCACCTTTGAGCACGGAAGTAGCCCTCCAGAACCGAGGCAGGGATCACGACCGCCGACTCGCCGTCCGGCAGGTTCAACTCCGCCAGACGGCGAGGGTCCGTGATCACGAGTCCCTGGACCACGTAGTCCCCGTTCTCGGTTCCCCACAGGGTGGGGCACGCTCCATTCTTGCAGGACCCATCGCCAGCCAGCCAACGCAGCATCAAGTGCCTCCAGTTGCCCGTGGTTTGTGGCTTCGATGATCCCGACTTCCAGAGTGTGGGGTCAAGGGCCTGATCTTTCCAAAACGGGAAAGCACTTCAGCCGCACTCGGACAGGCGATCGACACCCTGAGCTCTGTGCGAAGGGTTCTGCCTCACCGGCCGTACGGGTTCGTGCCGGCGGCGTCTTGCGTCTCGCAAGGGGCCGCCGGAACGATGCGCTATGCGTTGCCGAAGTGGTCGAACTCGCCGCGCTTGACGCCTTCGACCCAGAGGGCGAACTTCGTGGGCGTGGTGACGATGATCGAGTCGGGGGTGGCGGATTCGCGGATCTCGATCAGGCCTTCGCTGTTGGTGGACACCTCGACGGAGTTTCCGCCGTCCTGGGTGCTGCTGGTGGACTTCTGCCACTGCTGGGACATGAGTTACCCCTCCACGTCTGGTCAGATGGTGAACTCTCCCTTGGCTATGCCGTCGAGGAGGTCCTTCCACTCCTGGTGGGTGAAGCGGACCGGGGGCGCGTCGGGGGCGAGGGTGCTGCGGATGAAGACCGCGTCGGCCGTGATCGCCACCTCGGGGCAGTTGTTGCCCGAGCCGCAGATGCTCGGAGTGCGCCAGTCGAGGTCTTCCATGGTTTCCCTTTCAGGACGTCTTGAGGAGATCGTCGACGAAGGCGATCGAGTCGGCAGGGCTGAGCGCCGACCTCTCCATGGCATCGAGGGTCTCGCGGTAGTTCTGGAGTTGGTTGGAGTCGTCCAGGAAGATCGGGCCGTGCACCGAGTCGATCTGCACGGTGTCCAGGCGTGGGACGGCGCCGCCGACGTGGAGGATGGCATTTCCGGCGCCGGAGAAACCTGGGGCGTCGAAGGTGATGACCCGCACGGTGATGTTGGGGCGTTCGGCCATCGTCCGAAGATGTTCGAGCTGGCCGCGTGCCACGTCCTTTCCACCGAACTTCATCCGCAGGGCTGCCTCGTGGACGATCGCGTCGTACTCGACGGCGCCAGGCCTGGTGAGTACCTGCGTGCGGTCCATTCGGTGGGCGATCCGTGCCCAGAGATCACGGGCGGGGAGCCGGGGGTGGACCATCTCGAAGATCGCCCGGGCGGTGTCCTCGGTCTGGAGCAGGCCTGGTGGGTGGCTGATCTGTAGGGTCCTTATCCGGCCTTCGGCTCGGTGTTCGAGTTCCGAGATGTCGAGGAGACTGGCCGGCAGGACGCCTCGGTACTCATCCCACCACCCTTTGCGGCGTTCTGACGCGACGGCAGCGAGTGCCTCGACGTAGGCCGAGTCACCCTCCTGGTACTCGCAGGCGAGGGTTCGGACTCGCTCCGGAGAGATGGCGTACAGGCCCTTCTCGATCTGGGTGATCTTCGTTCGGTCCAGGCCAAGAGTTGAGGCTGCGTCAGCGGTGGTCTTCCTGGCGGAGTCGCGCATCTTTCGCAGCTCCAGGCCAACGCGCAACTGGCGGGCGGTTGGTGTGGTCCTCGGAGGCATGCGGAGAGTCTCCCGTGTCTGGTGGCGGCAGTCCACTTCGCGCGGGCCGCGACCCTCGCCGATTGGGGCATATGTTCCCCAAATTTCTGGGGCACTAATGCTGCAGAGGAGGTGGCATGACTGCCCGGAGATGCCCTACGGTGTGTAGTGAGCCGCTTACGTGAAGTCGCGTGAGTGGTCCCGAAGCGCACCCCGGGTGTGGGAGTGCGGGCTGCCGACGCCTGCCCTTCTCCGCCGTCGGCGGGGGCAGGCCACGGGTTACCTCTTCTCTCGCAGGTGCATTCCACTCAACTCAGGGCTGGAGACAGTCATGTGCCTTCCACCGTTCCGTCCCGCCAGGGACGCTCTCGTCTCCGAGTTCCGGCTCGACCTCTCCCCGCCGGCCCTTCCGGGGATGGTCGGGCCGATCCGTCGGCTCCTCCGGGACGTTCTCGACACCATGGGCCTGGACCCGGACTCGGCGTGCCTCATCCTCTCCGAGCTGGTGACCAATGCGCTGGTTCACGGGGAGGGGCGGCCGAGCGTCGCGCTCGAACTCTGGTGCGGCAAGCTGTACATCACGGTCTGCGATGCCTCGGGGAATCCCCTCCAGCGGCAGGACCCGGACGACTCGCGGGCGAGCGGCCGGGGGCTGGACATCGTGGAGGCGCTCTCGGATGAGTGGGGTGTCGAGCTCATCGGAAGCCGGGGCAAGGCGGTGTGGGCGGTCGCACGGATGATGACTGACAGTCAGCCGCGTGAAAGGCGGTCCACCAGGCGGGACTTGGCGGCGGGCCACTCGTCGGCGAGCATCGAGAAGTAGGCGCTGTCGCGCCAGCGGCCGTCCGCGCGGAACTTGTCGCGGCGGTGGGTTCCCTCGTACTGGGCGCCGAGGCGCTGGATGGCGTTGCGGGAGCGCTCGTTGAGGGCGTCGGTCTTCCAGTACACCCGGCCCATGCCGAGGTCTTCGAAGGCGTGGGTGAGGAGGAGCAGCTTGGCCTCGGTGTTGATGGCCGTGCGCCAGGCCGAGCGGGCGTACCAGGTGCCGCCGATCTCCAGGTACTCGTTCTGCGCGCTGAAGTCGTAGTAGCCGGTGATGCCGACGGCCTTGCCGCTCGCCAGGTCGATGACGGCGAACTTCACCGCGTTCCCCTTGGCCATCTCCGCGATGCGGATGTCGAGGATCGCGCCGAGCTCCTCCTCCGTCGTCGGCGGGAGGAAGGGGATCCAGCGCCAGACCTCGGGGTCGGGGCCGACGGTGGCCCAGAGGTCGGTGAGGTGGCGGCGCTCCAGCGGCTCCAGGCGGACGTGGGTGCCGGTGAGGGTGACGGGCGTGGGCAGCTTCGCGGTCATGATCAGAACGTAGCGCTGCTCTGCACTAGAGGCAATAGGTGTTTGTCCTAGTGCAAATGACAATGGGCAAAGTGAAGGGCCCTGCGGGACGGTGCGTCCCGCAGGGCCCTTCGAAGCGAGCTCAGACTCAGATGAACGAGTTGATCTGGATCGTCTCGTCACGGCCCGGGCCGACGCCGATGGCGGAGATCGGCGCGCCGGACATCTCCTCCAGCGCCTTCACGTACGCCTGGGCGTTCTTCGGTAGCTCGGCGAAGGTCTTCGCCTTGCTGATGTCCTCGGTCCAGCCCGGCAGCGTCTCGTAGATCGGCTTGGCGTGGTGGAAGTCCGACTGGTTGTAGGGGAGCTCCTCGACCCGCTTGCCGTCGATCTCGTACGCGACGCAGACCGGGATCTGCTCCCAGCCGGTCAGCACGTCGAGCTTGGTGAGGAAGAAGTCGGTGAGGCCGTTGACACGGGTCGCGTAGCGCGCGATGACGGCGTCGAACCAGCCGCAGCGGCGGTCGCGGCCGGTGGTGACACCGCGCTCGCCACCGATCCGGCGCAGCGCCTCGCCGTCCTCGTCGAGCAGCTCGGTCGGGAACGGGCCGGAGCCGACGCGGGTGGTGTAGGCCTTGAGGATGCCGATGACCCGGTCGATCTTGGTGGGGCCGATGCCGGCGCCGGTGCAGGCGCCGCCCGCGGTCGGGTTCGACGAGGTCACGAAGGGGTACGTGCCGTGGTCGACGTCCAGCAGGGTGCCCTGGCCGCCCTCCAGCAGGACGACCTTGTTCGCCTTCAGCGCCTCGTCCAGGACGAGGGTGGTGTCGGCGAGGAAGGGCTTGATCTTCTCCGCGTAGCCCAGGTACTCCTCGACCACCAGCTCGGCCGGGATGGCGCGGCGGTTGTACAGCTTGACCAGGATCTGGTTCTTGTCGTGCAGCGCCGCCTCGATCTTCTGGCGCAGGATCGACTCGTCGAACAGGTCCTGGACCCGGATGCCGACGCGGTTGATCTTGTCCGCGTAGGTCGGGCCGATGCCGCGGCCGGTGGTGCCGATCCGGCGCTTGCCGAGGAAGCGCTCGGTGACCTTGTCGATGGTGCGGTGGTACGGGGTGATCAGGTGGGCGTTGCCCGAGATCAGCAGCTTGGAGGTGTCGATGCCGCGCTCGTTCAGGCCGCTGAGCTCGGAGAGCAGCACGCCCGGGTCGATGACGACGCCGTTGCCGATCACCGGCGTGACGTTCGGGCTGAGGATTCCGGAGGGGAGCAGGTGCAGGGCGTACTTCTGGTCGCCGATGACCACCGTGTGACCGGCGTTGTTGCCGCCCTGGTAGCGGACGACGTAGTCGACTGAGCCGCCGAGGAGGTCGGTGGCCTTCCCCTTGCCCTCGTCTCCCCACTGAGCGCCAACGAGCACGAGTGCCGGCACAGGCGTACACCCCTTCCGGTTGGGGCATCCTGCGTAGGCCGCAGTCTGCCCCGAGATAGACGAAGCCCCTGGCGCAATGGCGCAAGGGGCTCTTGCACCGAGAGATTACCTGAGGAAGGACCGGTCGTGTCGTCCCTGTCCACGCCTGCGAACGGCGGCCCCGAGCCGCTTCTGCTGCTCCTCGACCCGGTGGCCCGGCAGACCGACGGCGAGTCGGTGCGGATCGCGAAGGACGTGCTCTGCGGGGGTGCGGACGTCAAGGTGGCCTACCCGGAGAGCCCGTCCGAACTCGACCGGGTGCTTTCGCACCGGGGCCGGCGGCGACCGGTGGTGATCGGTTCCGATCTCGCGTTGCAGCGGGTGCTCCAGGCCCTGCACCGACAGCGTGAGCTGGGGTCGGATGCGGTGGGAGTGGTTCCGGTCGGCCGGGCGGAGGAGCTGGCGACGGCCCGCGCGCTCGGCGTGCCGGGGGAGCCGGTGCGGGCCGCGCGGGCGGTGCTGTCGGGCGCGCCGCGCAAGCTCGACCTGCTGGTGGACGACGGTGGGGGCGTGGCGCTGGGCGGGGTGCGGATCACCGGCGGCGGTGCGCGCCGGTCGGTGGGCCGTACGGGTGGGTGGCGTTCGCTATGGGCGAAACTGGCTGCGGCCGAGCAGGCGAACGCACTCACCTCGGAGGTCGCCGAGCACAGCCCCCGGGTCCGGGTCGAGGCGGACGGGCGGCTGCTCGCGGACGTGCACCGGCCGGTCCGGCTGGTGCAGCTGACCCTGCCGGTGGCCCCGGCGGGCGCCGCCTCCGACGGGTCGGGCGTGCTGGAGGTGGTGGTCCGCGCCCCCGGCGCCCTGGTGCGGGCCCGGGCGGCCAGCGTCTCGGTGGTCGGGCGCGGTTTCGGCTACGAGGCGGACGGCCGCCCGGTCGGCCCGGTCCGGGCCAGGACCTGGACGGTGCACCCGGGCGCTTGGGAGCTGCTGCTGCCCGCTGCGTGACCGTCAGGTGAACCCCGGGTGAGCAGGCTCACGTTCGCCCGCGCCCCCACCGCCACCGCTCCGCACACGGAATGCCCCAACAGGCGCGAACCGCAAGGCCAACCGCCGTCCGCCGGAATTCCCCCACCTGAATTCCCCGCCCGGTAAGGGGTTTTGTCTACGCGCGTTACTCGGCGATCACCGAAGGAACCGGCCGTCCCGGGTTCCGGAAGCCCTGGTCAACTGCCCTAGACTCGAAGACGTGCCACGTGGTGACGGAAGACTCAACCACGATCTTCTTCCCGGTGAGAAAGGCCCCCAGGACGCTTGTGGCGTCTTCGGTGTCTGGGCTCCCGGCGAGGAGGTCGCCAAGCTCACGTTCTTCGGCCTTTACGCCCTGCAGCACCGCGGTCAGGAATCCGCGGGCATCGCAGTGAGCAACGGCTCCCAGATTCTCGTCTTCAAGGACATGGGACTCGTCTCCCAGGTCTTCGACGAGGCCTCCCTGGGGTCGTTGCACGGGCATATCGCCGTCGGACACGCCCGCTACTCGACCACCGGTTCCTCGGTCTGGGAGAACGCCCAGCCGACCTTCCGGGCGACCGTGCACGGTTCGCTGGCCCTCGGGCACAACGGAAACCTGGTGAACACCGCCGAACTGGCGGCCATGGTCGCCGAACTGCCCGGTGAGGAGCACGTCTCCCGTTCCGGCCGGACCGCGGCGACCAACGACACCGACCTGGTGACCGCCCTGCTGGCCGGCCACCCGGACCTCTCCATAGAGGAGACGGCCAAGGTCGTCCTGCCCAAGGTCAAGGGCGCCTTCTCGCTCGTCTTCATGGACGAGCACACCCTCTACGCCGCCCGCGACCCGCAGGGCATCCGCCCGCTGGTGCTCGGCCGACTGGAGCGCGGCTGGGTGGTCGCCTCCGAGACGGCGGCGCTGGACATCTGCGGTGCCTCCTTCATCCGCGAGGTCGAGCCCGGCGAGCTCATCGCCATCGACGAGAACGGCATGCGCAGCAGCCGCTTCGCCGAGGCCAAGCCCAAGGGCTGCGTCTTCGAGTACGTCTACCTGGCCCGCCCGGACACCAGCATCGCCGGCCGCAACGTGCACCTCTCCCGCGTGGAGATGGGCCGCCGGCTGGCGAAGGAGGCCCCGGTCGAGGCCGACCTGGTGATAGCCACGCCCGAGTCCGGCACCCCCGCCGCGATCGGCTACGCCGAGGCCAGCGGCATCCCGTACGGCTCCGGCCTGGTGAAGAACGCCTACGTGGGCCGCACCTTCATCCAGCCCAGCCAGACGATCCGCCAGCTCGGCATCCGGCTCAAGCTCAACCCGCTGCGCGAGGTCATCGCCGGCAAGCGCCTGGTGGTCGTGGACGACTCGATCGTGCGCGGCAACACCCAGCGCGCGCTGGTGCGGATGCTGCGCGAGGCGGGCGCCGCCGAGGTGCACATCCGGATCTCCTCGCCGCCGGTGAAGTGGCCCTGCTTCTTCGGCATCGACTTCGCCACCCGCGCGGAGCTGATCGCCAACGGGATGTCCGTCGAGGAGATCGGCCGCACGCTCGGCGCCGACTCGCTCGCCTACATCTCGATCGACGGCATGATCGAGGCCACCGCGCAGCCCAAGGAGCGGCTCTGCCGGGCCTGCTTCGACGGCGAGTACCCGATGGAGCTGCCGGACCCGGCGCTGCTCGGCAAGCTCCTGCTGGAGGCCGAGATCAAGGGCGGCCAGCAGCCGCCGGCCGTCCGCGGCAAGCCGACCAGCGGCAGCGACCTGGACGGCGTCCAGTCGCTGCTCGGCGGGGCGGGCGCGGCCGACGCGCTGCGCCGCCCGTAAGAACCCACGGTGGGGTCCCGCGAGCGGGGCCCCACCGCTGTTCCAACCCCGGTTGTTCAAGAACCACCCCCACCTGACCCGAAAGGGCCGCACGCAGTGACCAGCAACCAGAACGGCGCCACCTACGCCGCCGCCGGTGTCGACATCGAGGCGGGCGACCGCGCCGTCGAGCTCATGAAGCAGTGGGTGAAGAAGGCCAACCGCCCCGAGGTGGTCGGCGGTCTCGGCGGCTTCGCCGGCCTCTTCGACGTGTCCGCCTTCAAGAACTACGAGCGGCCGCTGCTGGCCTCGGCCACCGACGGCGTGGGGACCAAGGTGGCCATCGCCGCCGCCATGGACAAGCACGACACCATCGGCCACGACCTGGTCGGCATGGTCGTGGACGACATCGTGGTGTGCGGCGCCGAGCCGCTGTTCATGACCGACTACATCTGCGTCGGCAAGGTCGTCCCGGAGCGGGTCGCCTCGATCGTCAAGGGCATCGCCGAGGGCTGCGCGCTGGCCGGCTGCGCCCTGGTGGGCGGCGAGACCGCCGAGCACCCGGGCCTGCTCGGCCCGGACGAGTACGACGTCGCGGGCGCCGGCACCGGTGTGGTCGAGGCCGACGCGCTGCTGGGCGCGGAGCGGGTCAGGGCCGGCGACGTGGTGATCGCGATGGCCGCCTCCGGCCTGCACTCCAACGGCTACTCGCTGGTCCGCCACGTGCTGCTGAACCAGGCCGGCTGGAAGCTGGACCGCAAGGTCGAGGAGTTCGGCCGCACCCTCGGCGAGGAGCTGCTGGAGCCGACCCGGATCTACTCGCTGGACTGCCTGGCGATCACCCGCGCCACCGAGGTGCACGCCTTCTCGCACGTCACCGGCGGCGGCCTGGCGGCCAACCTGGCCCGGGTCATCCCGGACGGCCTGCACGCCCGCCTGGACCGCGGCACCTGGACCCCGCTGCCGGTCTTCCGGACCGTCGCCGAGGTCGGCCAGGTGGCCACCCTGGAGCTGGAGAAGACGCTCAACATGGGCGTCGGCATGGTCGCGGTCGTCCCGCCGCACTCGGTGGACGTGGTGCTGTCGATCCTGGAGGACCGCGGCGTCGAGGCCTGGCTGCTCGGCGACATCGTCGAGCGCGCGGACGAACACGAGGGCGGCGCGGCCCTCTACAACGCCTACGAGGGCTTCACCGCGGGCTGACCGGCCCGCGGACGGCAGAGGGGCCCCTCCGGTGCACCGGAGGGGCCCCTCTCGCGCGTCAGGGGCCGTACGGGCGGCCTTCCGCGGGCCAGGGCCCGCACGGGTGGAGCACGGGGCCGCCGAGGAACGGGCGGAACGCGGGAACGCCGAAGACCGGCCCGGCGCTCAGGGCGTCCGGACCGGTCTTGCGAAGCTGCTGGTTACGCGCGCCGGCGGGCCTGCGACGGCCCGGTGCCCGGCTCGGTGTCGTCCTCGTCGTCGAGGTCGGCGTAGCGGGCGGCGTACTCCGCGTACGGGTCGTCGTCCTCCTCCTCTTCGATCGGCTCCGGCTCGATCGAAGCGGTGGACGGCGATACGCCCAGCTCGTTGGACAGACGGTTAGCGTCGAACCCGCCGCTGTTGTACTTCAGCTCGCGGGCGACCTTCGTCTGCTTGGCCTTGGCCCGGCCGCGCCCCATGGGTCGACCCCCTCAACGATGGGGCTCACGGCCCCGAGTCTGACACGTGTTCATGATCAGGACCGGCCTGCCCGAATGGGAGGACCGTCCCTTGGAGCATTAACGGTACCTGTTTCCGCCGCTGGACGGTACGTCGTCGGTGTGACGTGGCGCGCACCGGCTGCACCCGAGACCAGGTCTTCCCAGGTCAGGGGAGGTTTTGCGGCGTTTTTCGCGCTGTCCGGAGGTGTCTTGGGTCCGTCGTTCCGGGACTGATTATCCCCCCTAAGGGGGCCTCGGATCACCCGTTCGGGCCGAGAAGTGAGAATCCGGTTCCACATCGTGATGCGCGGGGGGCCGTCGTGCGGAGCCCCCCGCGCATCCGGGGTCCGGTCGGAGCCGGATCAGCCGCGGCGGGCGCCCGGCAGCAGGACCGTGCGCAGCGCGCTGATCTCGCGCATCCGCTTCTCGGCCAGGCGGTCGGCGGCGACCGCCGGCGGGACGCCGTCGGAGGCGGCCCGGGTGAAGATCTCCAGGGTGGTGTCGAAGATCCGGGTGGCCTTGTTCTTGGCCCGTTCGAAGTTGAAGCCGTCGATCTCGTCGGCGACCTGGATCACGCCGCCGGAGTTCACCAGGTAGTCGGGGGCGTAGAGGATGCCGCGGTCCGCGAGGTCCTTCTCGACGCCCGGGTGGGCCAGCTGGTTGTTGGCCGCGCCGCAGACCACCGAGGTGCCGAACTCGCCCAGCGCCGCGACGACGTCGTCGGTCAGCGCGCCGCCGAGGGCGCAGGGGGCGTAGACGTCCAGCTTGGTCTGGAGCAGGGCGGTGGTGTCGGCGACGACCTCCACCTCCGGGTGAGCGGCGCGCACCCGGTTGACGGCGGCCTCGAAGGGGTCGGTGATGACGACGGTGGCGCCGTCCGCGACCAGGTGGCCGACCAGGTAGTGGCCGACCTTGCCGACGCCCGCGACGCCGACCCGCTTGCCGCGCAGGGTCGGCTGGCCCCAGCGGGCCTGGGCGGTGGCCCGCATGCCCTGGAAGACGCCGAAGGCGGTCAGGATGGACGAGTCGCCGGCGCCGCCGTGCTCGGGCGAGCGGCCGGTGACGAACTCGGTCTCGCGGGCGATGACGTCCATGTCCTGGACGTAGGTGCCCACGTCGCAGGCGGTGATGTAGCGGCCGCGCAGGGACTCGACGAAGCGGCCGTAGGCCCGGAGCATCGCCTCGTTCTTGTCCTTGTTCGGGTCGCCGATGATGACGGCCTTGCCGCCACCGAGGTCCAGACCCGCCAGGGCGTTCTTGTAGGACATCCCGCGGGACAGGTTCAGCGCGTCCTCCAGGGCCGCCTCTTCGGAGGCGTACGGGAAGAAGCGGGTGCCGCCGAGGGCCGGGCCGAGCGCGGTGGAGTGGATGGCGATGATCGCCTTGAGGCCGGAGCTGCGGTCGTGGCAGAGGACGACCTGCTCGTGGCCGTCGCCGGGGACGCCGTCCTGCTCGGTGCGGAAGATCCTGCTGAGCACGCCGGGTGCGGGGTGCGTGGCGGGTGTCTGTACGTCGGTCACTGTGGTGACTCCAGTAGTGAGGGAAGGCCCGCTGCTGTGGTGCGGGCGCCTATGGCGAAGCGTAGTCGCGCACGGGCCGCCGATCGGCCCGGTCGTCCGAGGTCGTGCCGGTTGTCCGAGGGGTGAGACGGGAAGCGGTACGGGTGCGGGCGCGAACGGTCCGGGGGCGCGCCCTCCCGGGGCCGGTCGGCGCGTGCGACCATGCAGGACGTGACCGTCGTACGCACCTCCGTACTGCCGCCCTACGCCGCCCACCTGCGGGTCTACGAGCCGCTGGCCGCCTATCCGGAGCCCGAGCGGGCGCACTGGCAGGCCTACGCGGCGGAGCACGGGCCGGACGCGGAGGCGGCGGAGCAGCCGGTGGCCCCGGCGGTGCTGGAGGAGCAGCGGGAGGCGCTCGCGGAGCTGGCCGCCCGGACGCCCCGGGCGCTGCCGGAGCGGGAGAGCGGTCGGGCCTACCTGCGGGTGGTGGACGGCGTACTGTACGTCTGCCCGTGGGCCACCAGGCTGCGCAGTTGGCAGGCGCTGGAGGAGCTGCGGGCGGGGGCTCCGGTGGCGCTGGTGGACACCGCGGTGCCGCCGGCGGCCCGGGCGGCCGCCGAGGCGGACCGGGAACGCTGGAGGGCCGAGCACCCGGACGCCCGGCCGTGGATCCTGACCAGCCGGTGGGAGGTTCCGGTGCGCTGGTTCCTGCCCTTCGGG
>NZ_JAFLNG010000359.1 GCF_017427025.1 Streptomyces sp. FH025 | reverse complement strand
CTCGAACAGCGCCAGGTTGGCGATCAGCAGCAGTCCGCCGCCCGCGTAGCCGTAGGCCCAGCCCTTGGAGGAGACCGCGTCGCGCTCGTCGGGGGAGGCCAGGCCCGGGAGGTAGGCGTAGGAGAGCGCGACCGAGACCGCGTACGAGATGTTGGCGACGACCAGCAGTGCTCCGCCGAGCAGGTAGCGGTCGCCGTCGAGGAGGAACATGCCCATCGTGGCGATCGCGCCGACGTACGCGAAGCCGCACATCAGCTCCTTGTGCCGCCCGGTGCGGTCCGCGAAGGTGCCGGTCAGCAGCATCGCCGCGACCGAGATCAGGACGGAGAAGGAGACCGTGTAGGGGAAGAACGATCCGGCGCGTATCGAGAGTCCGAGCGGGTGCACGTCGCCGGCCGCGTCGGCCGCGTTCTTGGCGACGGAGGTCAGGTACGGCCCGAGGAAGACCGTCAGGACGGTGGCGGAGAAGGCGGCGTTGGCCCAGTCGTTGATGTACCAACCGAACCGCATGCGGCGCAGGTCGCGGTCGTCGTCGGCGGTCGGCGGGGGGTCCGCCACGTGGTCCTTCTGATGGTCCGTGGTGCTCATACGGCTCCTATCGCCGTGCCGGAGCCGGTGCTGCCGTCGGTCCAGCAGCCGCGCTCGCCGAGGACGTCCCGCAGGACGTCGATGCGATCGGCCATGATGCCATCCACACCGAGGTCGAGGAGAGCCCTGATCCGTGTGGGATCGTCCACAGTCCAGACGTGGACCTGCAGGCCGAGGCGGTGCGCGGCCCGTACGAAGGCCCGGTCGACGACCCGCACGCCCCGGTGGCGCTCCGGCACCTGGGCGCAGACCCCGGTGTACGGCGCCCCGCGGCCGGGCAGCAGCGGCCCGGCCAGCGAGCGCAGCCGCAGCCGGGCCACCTCGCGCGGGCCGAGCGAGGTGGCCAGCCGGGGGCCGGCGGCGGCGCGGACGGCGGCGAGGCGGCTGTCGGAGAAGCCGCCGACGCAGACCCGGTCCCAGGCGTTCGTCCGGCGGATCGCCTCGACCAGCGGAGCGATGGCCGGCGCCGCCTTGACGTCGATGTTGAAGCGGGCGGCGGGAAAGGAGCCGAGCAGGTCCTCCAACAGCGGGACGGGTTCGGTGCCGCCGATCCGGGCCTGCCTGACGGTCGCCCAGGGCAGCTCCGCCACCGCCCCGGTGCGGTCGGTGACCCGGTCGAGGCGGGAGTCGTGGAAGGCCAGCAGCACGCCGTCGCTCGTGGCGTGCACGTCCGTCTCCAGGTAGCGGTACCCGAGGGCGACGGCGGCCTCGAAGGCGGCGAGCGAGTTCTCGGGGTGGCCGAGGTCGCCGCCCCGGTGCGCGAAGGCGAGCGGGCCCGGATGGTCGAGGAAGGGGTGCATGTCGTGCGTGCTCCGAGCTGCTGGAAGAGGCGCCTGACGGGCCCGCGGGGGCCCGGGCCACGCGCGTTACAGTATTACGCACCCTGTCAAGCGGTAACGGTGGTCGGAGCGTCATGGGAGCGAATGCGACGGGCCGGCCGGTACGAGGCCCGGCCGGCCCGTCGTCACCTCCGCCCGGGGCTCAGAGGCCCGGGGCGAGGGCCGCCAGAAGTCCGGCGAGCGCGAGGAGGCCGCAGATCCCGAAGTTGATCAGCTTGTGGGAGAGGAAGATCGCCGCGAACTCGCGGATGGTCGCGCTCGGCCAGTAGTACCGGGCGGTGGGCGAGCCGAAGACGTGGCCGTTGACACCGGTCTTGCGGGCGGTCAGCGCGGCCCGGAACGCGTGGAAGTTGTTGGTCACCACGACGCAGCGGTAGTCGGGTTTGGCCTGCACCATGATGGCCTTGCTGAGGAGCAGGTTCTCCTCGGTGGTGCGCGAACGGTCCTCCCGCTCGATGTGCTCGGCCGGGAAGCCGCGTTCGACGAGGTAGTCGGCCATCGCGTGGGACTCCGGCAGCTTCTCGTCCGGCCCCTGGCCGCCGGAGGTGATCAGCACCGGCGGGTTGCCGCGCGCGGCCTGCTTCTCGTACACCTCGCGGCCCCGGTCGAGTCGGCTGGCCAGCAGCGGCGGGACGCGCTCGCCGCCGATCAGCCCGGAGCCGAGGACGACCACGAAGTCCACGTCCCGGCGCGGCCGGTGGCGGCCGTACAGGAAGGCGTAGCCGACGAAGCAGACGAACAGGAAGGAGACGTAGCCGACCACCAGCACGGCGGTGCCCGCCAGGACGCCCAGCCGGAACGAGCCGGTGGCGAGGGCCGCGAGCAGCAGCATGATCACGCCGATGATGCCGAGGCCGGCGAGCAGGGAGAGGAGGTTGGCCGGTCGCCTGCCCTCCTTGCGGATCATCGTCACGCCGTTGGCGAGCAGGAACCAGACCAGGGCCACCGTTCCGACGGTCGGAAGCAGGAAGATCGCCACCGCCACGAGCTCTACCACCAGGGTTGGCGCCTTGCGGAGTTCGGTGAGCAGGGCGAGGGAGAGGAGCGAGACGGCGATGCCGAGCAGGACGGCGTTGCTGAACTGCCGTCGGTCGCGTAGTACCCCGATTCCGAACAGGAGGAAGAACAGGGCGGCTGGGGCATAGGCGAACATACTTCGTATGGTAGGCGTTAGCCGTTTGTATGATCGACCAAGCCGTCCCGGGGCGTGCGGTCGCTCGCGGCTCGGGCGAGGCGCTCGACGGCCGCGAGGATCGCCTCCTCCATGCGCGGGCTGCCGGTGTGCCCGGCCTCGTCGATGACCGTCAGCCGGGCGTCGGGCCAGGCCCTGGCGAGCTGCCAGGCGGTTTCGAGCGGCGAGCCGAGGTCCAGCCGCCCGTGGATCAGCTCGCCGGGGATCCCGGCCAAGCGGTGGGCGTCGCGCAGCAGTTGGCCGTCCTCCAGGAAGGCCTGGTGCGAGAAGTAGTGCGCGGTGATCCGGGTGAAGGCCATCAGCGCGTCGGAGGGGCGGTCGGTGTAGGCGTTCGGCTTCCCTAGCACCTCGTGGGAGATGACGGCGTCCTCCCAGGTGGCCCAGGCCTGGGCGGCGGCCCGCCGGACGCCCTCCTCCGGGCTGTCGAGCAGTCGGCTGTAGGCGGCGAGCAGGTCGAGGACGTCGCCGTCCCGGTCGGCGGCGGGCAGGAAGTCGCGGAACTCCTCCCACGGGCCCGGCAGGAAGCGGCCGACGCCCCGGTAGAGCCAGTCGGTCTCCTGAGGGCGGGTCATGGTGACCCCGCAGATCACGATCCCGGAGACCCGCTCCGGGTGGGCCTCGGCGTACGCGAGGATCAGTGTGGAGCCCCACGAGCCGCCGTACAGCAGCCACTTGTCGATGCCCAGGTGCTCGCGCAGCCGCTCCAGGTCGGCGACCAGGTGCGCGGTGGTGTTGTGCGCCAGCGCGGTGGACGGGTCGGCGGCGTGCGGCAGGCTGCGGCCGCAGCCGCGCTGGTCGTACTGGACGACCCGGAAGCGCGCGGGGTCGAAGTAGCGCCGGGAGCCGGGGTTGTGGCCCGAACCGGGACCGCCGTGCACCAGCACGGCCGGCCGGCCCTCCGGGTCGCCGGAGGTGTTCCAGTGGATCCGCTGCCCGTCGCCGACGTCCAACAGGCCCTGTGCGTACGGCGCTTCGTGGGAATACGGCCCGGGCATGGGTCACTCCTCCGTGAAGGTGCGAACGGGTACCGGGGGAGCTTACCCGCCGTCAGGAACCGGGGGGTCAGTGCCGGTCCGGCGGGAGGAGGGCCGCCAGGCCGTCCAGGATGCGCTCGACGCAGAACTCGAAGCGGGCGTCGAAGTTCGGCTCGGCGAGGTCCCCGGCGAGCTCGACCAGGTTGGGGAAGACGCCGACGGGCAGGGCGCGGAACCGGTCGCGGACCCCGGTGACGACGTCCAGGCGGCTGGCGCCGCCGGAGTGGGCGGCCGACATCGGTGACTGCTCCTGCAACACGAAGCCCTGGACGAAGGAGCTGAGCAGGTAGGAGGTCAGGGCGGCGTGCTCATTGGAGAATCCCGCCGTGCGCAGGCGGTCCAGCTGGTCCTCCAGCAGCTCGAACACGTGCGGCCCCGGGGCGAAGCGGCCGGCGACGATCCTGACGGCGTCGCGGTTGTCGTTCAGCAGCCGCCGGTAGCGCCAGCAGTAGTCGCGCAGCTGGACCCGCCAGTCGCCCTCGCGCGGCGGCGGCTCGGCCGAGGCCATGATGGCGTCGTTGAGCAGGTCGAGCAGCTCCTCCTTGTTGCGGACGTGCCAGTACAGCGAGGCCGCCTTGACGCCGACCTCGGCGGCGACCTTGCGCATCGACAGCCCGGCCAGGCCGTCCCGTTCCAGTATCCGTAGCGCCGCCTGGGCGAGGGCTTCCCTGGTCACGGCGGGTGTTCCGGCGCTGTCCGCCGGTGCGGCGGTCTCGTTCCCCGGTGCGGCGGTCTTCTCCGGTGCGGCGGTCTCGTTCTCCGGCATGGCTGTGCGGACGCCTCCCAGCGGTGTCGCGGGGGCCCCGTCGTGGGGCCCGGAAATTCCATTTGCAATCTAACACCGTTAGGTGCACTCTGTGCCTGTCGGACCGCCCCTAACGCTGTTAGGGGCCTCAATCAGGGAGGGCTCCATGGGAGAGTCGAGCGCCCGCCGCAAGCGGCTCGCGCTGTTCACGCTCTGCGTCACCATGTTCATGTCCATGCTGGACAACGTCATCGTCAACAACGCCCTGCCCCGGATCGGGCAGGACCTGGACACCGGGATCAGCGGCCTCCAGTGGGTCGCCGAGGGCTACAGCCTGGTCTACGCCGCCCTGGTGCTGACCGGTGGCGCGCTCGGCGACCGCTACGGTCGCACCCGGGTGTTCCGCCTCGGCCTCGCCCTGTTCACGGTCGGCTCCGCGGTGGCCGCCCTGGCCGGGTCGATCGGCGTGCTGGTCGGCGCCCGGATGCTGCAGGGCGTCGGGGCCGCGCTGCTCACCCCCGGCAGCCTCACCCTGCTGCGGCACGTCTTCACCGACGAGCGCGAGCGCGCCAAGGCGATCGGCACCTGGTCCGGGGTCTCCGCGCTCGGCCTGTCGGTCGGCCCGGTGGTCGGCGGCCCGATGGTCGAACACCTCGGCTGGGCCAGCGTGTTCTGGATCAACGTGCCGATCGGTGTGGCCGGGCTGCTGCTGGCCGTCCGCGTCCTGCCGGACATCGCCCCGCGACCGCGCCGCATCGACCTGGCCGGCCTCGCGCTGTCCGCCGCCGGCCTGGGCCTGCTGGTCTACGCGCTGATCGAGGGCCCCTCCCGGGGCTGGACGGACGCCCGGGTGCTGGGCTGCGGAGCCGGGGCCGTCGTCCTGCTGGTCGCCTTCCTGCTGCTCGAACTGCGCCTCGCCGAGCCGATGCTGGAGCTGCGGCTGTTCCGTGACGGCCCGCTCGGCGGCGCGATGCTCAGCGGGTTCATGGTCAGCTTCGGAATGTTCGGCGCATCGTTCTTCCTGCCGCTGATGATGCAGGGCGTGCTCGGCTGGTCCCCGGCCGCCGCGGGCTACGCAGGGCTGCCGATGACCGCGATGCTCGTGATCGCCGCGCCACTGGCCGGCGGGCTGACCGCCAAGTACGGTCCGCGGGTGCCGCTGGTGTTCGGCCTGGCGCTGTGCGCGGTGGGCCTCGGCGGCCTGTCGCTGTACGGCGACCACGCCCACTACCCGGCCTATGTGTGGACGCTGCTCGCGATGGGCCTGGGGATGGGCATGACCTTCACCCCGGTGTCGATCGGGGTGATGCAGCGGGTCTCCCCGGCACAGATGGGAATGGCCTCGGCGAGCATCAACACCCTGCGCGAACTCGGCGGCGTGCTCGGGATCGCCGTGCTCGGTGCCGTCCTGACCAACCGGATGTCCGACTCGCTGACCTCCGCCCTGCACCGCCTCGGCGTCCCGCCGCAGGCCGTCGGCTCGATCGCGGACGCCCCGGCCGGCGCGTCCTACGGGTCCGGCGGTACGGCGCCCGCGCTGCCCGAGCCGGTCCGGGCGGCGGTGGACGGCGCCTTCATCGACGGCATACACCTCGCCGTGCTCAGCGGCGCGGGCGCGCTCGCCGTCACCGCCGTCCTGGTGGCCGTGCTGCTCGGCCGGGGCCGGCCGCTCGCCCCGGCCGGTTCCTCCGGCCTGCCGCAGCCGGAGGAACTGGCCGAGGCCCGCTCCGCCTGAGGCATGCCTGACCGGAACGGCCTGAGCGGGACGGCCTGACCGGCATGGCGTGAGCGGGACGGCGCCGCGCCGTGACGGGGCCTCAGCCGGGGCCCGTCAGCGGATCCCCTCCACCGCCGCCTGCGCCGCGCGGGCCAGCTCCCGCCGGGCCCCCGCCCGGGTGGGCTGCGGCCCGGGCGGCGGGATCGGCGGCAGGAAGGTGACGTCCGCCACCAGCCCGCGCACCGCGACCACCCGGGCGAGCGAGGTCAGCAGCCCCTCGTCGCCGATGAAGGCGGGCGCGCTGGTGAGCCGGCCGTCCGCCAGCCGGTAGCGGATCGTCACCGGTTGGACGAAGGCGCCCGCCTCCACGGCGGCCTGGAACAGTGCGGGCCGGAACCGGCCGCTCTCCCGCCCGCACCAGGTCGATCCCTCCGGGAAGACGATCACCGGGTGCCCGGAGCGCAGCTCCTCGGCCACCGTCGCCACGGTGTCCGGGAGGGTCCGCAGTCGGTCGCGGTCCAGGAACACGGTGCCGCCCCAGGCCACCAGCCGGCCGAGCACCGGCCACTGCCGGACCTCGGTCTTGGCCAGTGACCGGCCCGGTCGGCCGGCCGCGAGCAGCGGGATGTCCAGCCAGGACACGTGGTTGGCCACCACCAAGGCCCCGCCGCCGACCGCGCCGCCGACCCCACCGCCGGCCTTTCCACCCCGACCGGGCGTGCCGAGGTGGACGGTCACCCCGAGGCTGCGCAGCAGCACCCGTGCCCAGAGCCGGATCAGCCGGTCCCGGGCACCGTACGGCAGCAGCCGCACCGGCAGGCTGAGCACCACCCCGGCCAGGACCGCCACCAGACAGGCGGTCAGCCGCAGCGCGCGCCGGGCATGGGAGACCTCCGGCGCGCGCTCGCCCAGGCAGGTCTCCGGCCGGCAGGGCGCGGTCGGCAGCCAGACGCTCATGACGAGGCGCCCAAGGCGGGGGCTCCGGACAGGAAGTGCCGCAGGTAGCGCGGGTCGGTGCGCTCCAGCGACAGCAGCACGTACAGGTCGGCGCAGCCGAAGTCCGGGTCGAACGCGGGCTCGCCGCAGACCCAGGCGCCCAGCCGCAGGTAGCCGCGGAGCAGGGCGGGCAGGGCGCCGCGCTCGGCGCGCGGCACACCGGTGGCGTCCCAGCGGCGGTGCGGGGTGACCCGGTACTCCTCGGGGGCCAGGTGCTTGGCGCTGACGGTGTCCCAGACCCGGGCCGCGGTGGCGCCGCCGTCCGCCAGCTCGATCGAGCAGCAGCCGCCGACCCAGGTGTTGCCGGTGTCGGCCAGGTAGCGGGCGATGCCGCCCCACATCAGGTTGATGACCGCGCCGCTGCCCCGGTGGTCGGGGTGGATGCAGGAGCGGCCGAGCTCGACCAGGCCGGGACGCACCGGCGCGAGGGCGGAGAGGTCGAACTCGCCCTCGGAGTACAGCCGTCCGGCCCGGCGGGCGGCGTCGGGGGGCAGCAGCCGGTAGGTGCCGACGACGGTGCCCTGCTCGGCCTCGCGGACCAGCAGGTGGTCGCAGTACTCGTCGAAGGGGTCGACGTCGAGCCCGTCGACCGGGCTGTGGAGGACGGCGCCGAGCTCGGTGGCGAACACCTCGTGGCGCAGTCGCTGGGCGGCGCGCACGTCCTCCTCGTCGCGGGCGAGGGAGACGGTGTAGC
>NZ_JAFLNG010000358.1 GCF_017427025.1 Streptomyces sp. FH025 | reverse complement strand
GTGTCCACCGACCTGGCGGTCGGCGGGATGACCTGCGCGGCGTGCGTGGGCCGGGTGGAGAAGCGGCTGGCCCGGATCGACGGCGTGACGGCCGGGGTGAACCTGGCGACCGGGCGCGCCCGGGTGCTGCACCCGGCCGGGGTGTCGGTCGCGGAGCTGGTGGCGGCGGTCGAACGGGCGGGATACACCGCCGAGTTGGCACCCGACGGGGTGATCGGCGGGGCACCCGAGGAGGAGCCGGACGAACGGTGGCGGCTGCTGGTCACCGCGCTGCTCGCCGTCCCGGTGCTGGTCCTGTCGATGGTGCCCGCGCTTCAGTTCGACGGCTGGCAGTGGGTCTGCTTCGCGCTGGCCGTCCCGGTGGTGACCTGGGGTTCGGCGGGCTTCCACCGCCGGGCGCTCCAGGGGCTGCGGCACGCCGCCGCGACCATGGACACCCTGGTCAGCCTGGGCGTCGCGGCCTCCTTCTGCTGGTCCGCGTACGCGCTGTTCCTGGGCGGGGCCGGTCAGTTGGGCATGCGGATGCCGTTCTCGCTGACCGCCGACGGCGGCGGCGCCGCGCACGTCTACCTGGAGGCGGCGGTCGGCGTCCCGCTGTTCGTCCTGGCCGGGCGGCTGCTGGAGGGCCGGGTGCGGCGGCGCAGCGGCTCCGCGCTGCGGGCGCTGGCAGAGCTGGGCGCCAAGCGGGTGTGCATCCGCGGCGAGGACGGCGAGGAGCGCCTGATACCGGTCGAACTCCTGCTGCCCGGGCAGGAGTTCGTTGTCCGCCCGGGCGAACGGGTGGCCACCGACGGGGTGGTGCTGGAGGGCGGCTCGGCGTTGGACCTGAGCCTGCTGACCGGGGAGAGCGTGCCGGTCGAGGTCGGCCCCGGGGACCGGGTGGCGGGCGCGACGGTGAACGTCGGCGGCGTGCTGATCGTCCGGGCCACCGCCGTCGGCGCGGACACCCAACTGGCCCGGATCACCGCGCTGGTGGCGGACGCCCAGGCGGGCAAGGCCCGGGCCCAGCGCCTCGCGGACGCGGTGGCCGGGGTGTTCGTCCCCTGCGTGCTGGCGGTGGCGGTGTGCGTGCTGGGCTTCTGGCTGGGCGCGGGCGCGGCCCCGCAGGCGGCGGTGACGGCGGCGGTCGCGGTGCTGGTGGTGGCCTGCCCGTGCGCGCTCGGCCTGGCGACCCCGACCGCCCTGCTGGCCGCCACCGGTCGCGGCGCCGAACTGGGCGTGCTGGTGCGCGGCCCGGAGGTGCTGGAGAGCCTGCGCCGGGTGGACACCGTGGTGATGGACAAGACCGGCACGCTGACCACGGGCCGGATGGAGCTGGCGGCGATGACGGTCGCCGACGGTCACACCGAGGAGGAGGTGCTGCGGCTGGCCGGCGCGGTCGAGCACCGCTCGGAACACCCGATCGGACGGGCCGTCGCGGCGGCCGCCCGGGAACGCTGCGGCCCCCCGCCGCCGGTGGACGGCTTCGCGGCCACCACCGGGCTCGGGGTGTCCGGCACGGTCGAGGGCCGCGCGGTGCGGGCGGTCCGCCCGGACGACGCGGCCCTGCCCACGGAGCTGGCCGAGGCGGTGGCGGCGGCCGGCGCCGCGGGCCGCACCGCCGTCCTGGTGGAGCTGGACGGGCGGGGCGCGGCCGTGCTCGCGGTCGGCGACACGCTGCGCCCGGGCAGCTGGCGGGCGCTGCACCGGCTGCGCGGGCTGGGCCTGGAGACCGTCCTGCTGACCGGCGACGGCCCGGGCGCGGCCCACGCGGTGGCGGCCGAGCTCGGCATCGAGCGGGTGCACTCCGCCGCCTCCCCCGAGCGCAAGGCCGAGGTGGTGGCCGAACTGCGCGCCGCCAAACGGACGGTGGCGGTGGTCGGCGACGGCGTCAACGACGCGGTCGCACTGGCCTCGGCCGACCTCGGGGTGGCGCTGGCCTCCGGCAGCGACGCCGCGATCGGCGCCGCCGGGCTGACGCTGGTGCGCGGCGACATCGAGGCCGTGGTGGACGCCGTACGGTTGGCCCGGCAGACCCTCGCGACCATCCGGGCCAACCTGCTGTGGGCCTTCGGCTACAACCTGGTGCTGATCCCGCTGGCGGCGGTCGGGCTGCTGAACCCGATGCTGGCGGCGGTCGCGATGTCGCTCAGCTCCCTGCTGGTGGTGGGCAACAGCCTGCGGCTGCGCACCTGGCAGCCGGGGCGGGCGCCGGGCAAGGGGGCGCGGCGATGAGGCGCTCGGAGCGGCTCGGGGCGGTCGTCCCACCCATCGGCGCGGCGGCGCTGGCACTGACCCTGCTCACCGGCTGGACGGCGGTCGGCGGCGCCGGCCGGGCTCGCCCGGTGGAGGCCGGGCCGGGCTGGGTCCTGCTGCCGGCCGGCGGTGCGGCCTCGGCCACCGCGGCCTTCTTCACGGTCCGCAACCCGGGCGACATACCGGACGAACTGACCGGCGCCAGTTGGGAGTTCGGCGGGCCGATCACCTTGAAGCGACACCTCCACCAGGGCGCGGCGGGCCGCTGGGAGCCGGTGCGGGCCCTGCCGGTGCCCGGTGGCGGCGAACTCGCGATGTCTCCGGAGGACGCCGATCTGATGATCGCCGCGCCGCCGCCGCTCGCGCCCGGGCAGTGGGTGTCCTTCACCCTCACCTTCCGCAACAGCCCGCCGCTGAACCTCAGCGCCCAGGTCCTGCCCCCGGCCGCCCGGTCGTGGGAAACGCCTCAGGTCACCCGTGCGGGACGACCGCGACCGGCGCCTGCGCGTGGTGCAGCGCCGCATGGGCGACCCGGCCCAGCCGGGGCCCGAACTCGATCGGGCGACGGCGCCGGCCGACCACGACCAGCGAGGCCCCCTCCGAGGTCTCGACCAGCCCGCGCGCCGCGCCGAGCCGGACGTCCTCGACCACCTCGATCTGCGGGTGCTGCTCGCGGTGCCCGGCCAGGGCGAGCGACAGCAGCTTGGCCTCCAGCGCCTCCAGCTGGGCGATCTCCGCCGCCGGTACGGCCCCGCCCGCGTAGCCGAACAGCGGCGGCATGTCCCAGCCGTGCACCGCCCGCACCCGGGCGCCGCGCAGCGCGGCCTCGCGGAAGGCGAAGGCGATGACCTCCTCCTCGGGGGTGTGGGCGTCCACGCCGACCACCACCTCGCCCGAGCCCTCACGGCCCTCCCGCACCACGACCACCGGCACGCTGCTGCGCCCGGCCACCGCCATGCTCACCGAACCGAGCATCAGGCCGGCGAAGCCGCCGAGCCCGCGCGAGCCGATGACCACCAGCTCGGCGTCGGTGGCGGCCGCCAGCAGCCCGTCCACCGGGGCGTCCAGCACCGCGTCGGTCTGCACCTCCAGGCCCGGGTGCTGCTCGCGGACCTCGTCGGCGGACGCGGCCAGGGTGCGCTGCGCGGCGGCCGGCAGGTCGTCCGGCTCGGCGAAGGTGGAGACGCCGTCGGTCAGCCACGGCCAGGCGTGCACCAGTCGCAGCGACGACCCGCGCAGCTCCGCCTCCGCGGCGGCCCACTGAGCGGCGGCGGTGCTCGCCGGTGAGCCGTCGACCCCGACCGCAACGGTTGACGTCATGAGGGTTCCTCCACTGTCTCTGCGTCGGGAACGGCGCGTGTTGACGCCCCGTCCGCTCCTGCTCCCACCCTGGCGGCCGCCCGCGGACCACCGCCAGAGGCCGCAAGCCCTCCGCCCACGGGACGAAAGGCCTGCCCCCGGGAGCCTACCGGTTCCGACCCCGCCGTACTCGGGGTCGACACCCGGGCACTACCGTGTGAACACGGCATTCCCGCTGGTCGGACGGCACCCGAGATCGTCCGGCGCACGACGGCGGGCGGTCAGGGCGAGAACGAGGAGGCCAGCGGTGGGCGGAGCGGACGGCAGCGCGGCGGGCGGCGGCGCGCGGATGCCCCGGCTGCGCCTGGACGAGCTGCTGGAGGAGCTCCAGTGGCGGATCGACGCGGCGCGCGGGACGCAGAACCGGGTGCACAGCCTGCTGGAGGCGGTGCTCGCGGTCGGCCGGGAGCTGGACCTCGCGCAGGCGCTGCACCGGATCGTGGAGGCCGCCGCCGTCCTGGTGGACGCCCGCTACGGCGCGCTGGGCGTGATCGGGCCGGACGGCCACACGCTGTCGCAGTTCCTGACGGTCGGCCTGTCGGAGGAGGAGATAGCCCGGATCGGCCCGCCGCCGTCGGGCCGGGGCATCCTCGGTGAGCTGATCCGGCACCCGCAGCCGTTGCGCTGCCCGGTGCTCTCCGAGCACCCGGCCTCGGTCGGCTTCCCGGCCGACCACCCGCCGATGCACACCTTCCTGGGCGTGCCGGTGCGGGTGCACGGCGAGGTGTTCGGCAACCTCTACCTGACCGACAAGCGCGGCGGGCTGGACTTCGACGAGGACGACGAGGCGGTGATCGCCACCCTGGCGGTCGCGGCCGGGGTGGCGATCGACAACGCCCGGCTGTACGAGGAGGCGCAGCAGCGCCAGCGCTGGCTGAGGGCGAGCACCGAGATCACCCGCAGCCTGCTGTCGGGCGCGCCGCGCCTGGAGGTGGTCGAGCTGATCGCCCGCCGGGCCCGGGAGATCGCCGGCGCCGAGCTGGCGGACGTCTCGGTGGCGCTGGCCGGCCCGGAGGAGCGGGCCGAGGAGCTGACCGTCGAGGTGGCGCTCGGCGGCGATCCCTCCGCGCGCCTCGGTGTGACGGTGCCGGTGGACGGCACCGTCTCCGGAGCCGCGTACGCCTCCGGTTCGCCGGTGACCAGCGACGAGCTGGCCGTCGACGCCCGCTTCCCGGCCGGTCCGGCGGGCCGCTTCGACGGGCTGGGCCCGGCCGTCGCGGTGCCGCTGGGCACCGGTGCCGGGTACGGGCGCGGCGTGCTGCTGCTGGCCCGGGCGCAGGGGCGGCCGGCCTTCGGCCCGGAGGAGACCGGCCCGCTGCTGGGCTTCGCCGACCAGGCGGCGCTCGCCCTGGAACTGGCCGAACGGCGGCGCGACGCCGAGCAGTTGAACCTGCTGGAGGACCGCGACCGGATCGCCCGCGACCTGCACGACCTGGCCATCCAGCGGCTCTTCGCCACCGGGATGACGCTGCAGAGCGCGGGCCGGCTGATCGAGAGCCCGTCCGCCGCCGACCGGGTCGGCCGCGCCGTCGCGGACCTGGACGAGACCATCAAGATCATCCGCTCGACCATCTTCGGCCTGCGCGCCCACAGCGAGCCCGACCGCGGCCTGCGCGCCCGCGCCACCCGCGTCGTCACCGATGCCCAGGGCACGCTCGGCTTCGCCCCCCGGCTGAGCATGGAGGGCCTGCTGGACACCGACGTCCCGCAGGAGCTGGCCGGGCACGTGGTCGCCGTCCTGGCGGAGGCGCTCAGCAACGCCGCCCGGCACGCCCGCGCCACCCGGGTCGAGGTGACCCTGCGCGCCCTGGCCGGACGGGTGGTGCTGACGGTGTCGGACGACGGGGTCGGCGTGCCCGAGGGCGGCCGGCGCAGCGGACTGCGCAACCTCACCGAGCGCGCCGAACAGGTCGGCGGAACGTTCGCCGTCGGCCCGGCGGACGGCGAGGGCGGTGGCACCAGGCTGGTCTGGGACGCGCCGCTCGGCTCCTGAGGGCCCGGCTCTCCACGCAGCCGTACGGGGGAACTCCACCGCACCCGGAGCACCGTACGGACAGACCCGCCATCAGCCGCCCCTAGCCTGCTCGCGTTTCCCGAGCGTCGAGCGTGAGGACGGCCGATGGCCCACGAGTCACCCGTGTCCGCCCCGCCCGGTGTTCCGTCGGCGCCGCCGCCCAGCGGGCCGGTGACGGCGCTGCGGCTGGCGGCCGCCGTGGCCGGGGCCCTGCCGGCCGTGGTGCTGCGGCTGGCCGGGCTCCACCCCGCGCCGGTGACGGGCATGCTGCTGTTCGGCCTCGGGGTGCTGGCGGCGGCGCTGCTGCTGATGTGGGCCGCGGAGACCGCCCGGGCGGACATCTCCGGACCGCTGGCGCTGGCCGTGCTGGCCTTCGTCGCCGTCCTGCCCGAGTACGCCGTCGACCTCTGGTTCGCGTACGCGGCCGGCACCCGGCCCGAGTACGCCGCCTACGCGGCCGCCAACATGACCGGTGCCAACCGGCTGCTGGTCGGCGTCGGCTGGCCGATGGTCGCCCTCGCCGCCTGGGCGGCCGCCCGCCGCCGGGGCATCGACCCCGGGATCACCCTGCGCGAGCACCGCCGGATCGACACCGCCTTCCTCGGCGTCGCCGCCGTGGTGGCGTTCGTCATGCCGCTCACCCGCCGGATCTCCTGGCCGCTGTCGGTGGTGCTGATCGCCTGGTACGCCTACTACCTGTTCCGGGTCGGCCGCTGCGGGGCGTCCGACGAGGAGGAACTCGTCGGCGTCCCGGCCCGGTTGGCCCGTCAGCCGAGGCGCCGCCGGGTGGCCACCACCGTCCTGGTCTTCGTCGCGGCCGCCGGGGTCGTCTTCGCCTGCGCCGAACCCTTCGCCACCTCCCTGGTCAAGGCCGGCGGCGCGCTGGGCATCGACCGCTTCCTGCTGGTGCAGTGGCTCGCCCCGCTCGCCTCCGAGGCCCCGGAGCTGATCGTCGCGGTCGTCTTCGCCTGGCGGCTGCGCGCCGACGACGGCCTGGGCGCGCTCCTCTCCAGCAAGGTCAACCAGTGGACCCTGTTGATCGCCTCGCTGCCGCTCGCCCACCTGGCGGGTGGCGGCGGGGCCGCCCTCCCCCTGATCGAGCGCCAGGTGGACGAGGTGCTGCTGACCGCCGCCCAGACCGTCCTCGCCGTCGTCCTCCTCCTCGACCTGCGCTTCCTGCCGTGGAAGGCGGCCCTCCTGCTCGTCCTCTTCGCCCTCCAGTTCGCCCTGCCCGGCGAGTCCGCCCGGCTGCTCCTCAGCTGGGTCTACCTCGCCATGGCCGCCCCGGTGCTGGCCCTACGGCTGCGCGAACTGCCGCCAACCGCACGGGCGTTGGCGGGCCGGATCGAGGGCGATCCGCACTGACTACGACTGGGAGGGCAGGGTGCGCAGGAAGCCGAGGAGGTGGGCGTTGAACTCCTCCGGCCGTTCCATGTTGGGGTAGTGCCCGGTGCCCGCGACGGTCTCCGTCCGGCCGTCGGCGACGCTGCGGGCGACCCGCTCGGCCATGCCGATGTGGTCGGGCGAGTCGATGCCGCCGTTGACGGCCAGCAGCGGGACGGTGATCCCCGCGAGGCGCTTCCAGGTGTCGGCCACCGGCACCAGGTGCTGCGGCTCGTCGGGGGTGTGCTTGGCGATGGTGCCCCGGGTCATCTCCTTCAGCCGGCGCACCACCTCCCGGTCGACCTCGCCGAGGCTCCGCTGCGGCCCGGCCGCGAGGCGGGTGAACGCGGAGATCCAGCCCTCGACGTCCCCCTCGGCCAGTGCCCGCGCCTCCTCGGCGGCGATCTCGTCGAGCCACGGGTCCTGGAACTCGGGCTCGCTGGTGCCGTTCCCGCTGATCACCAACGCGCTGACCAGCTCGGGGTGTTCGAGCGCGAGGTCGAGGGCGATCCCCCCGCCCATGGACAGGCCCACGACGACCACCGGCCCGAGGCCGAGGTGGCGCAGCAGCCCCGCCAGGTCGTCGGCGGGGCGGAACGGCCTGCTCGCGTTGGCGGAGGCGCCGTGCCCGCGGATGTCCGGCGCGATCACCCGGTGCTCGGGCGTGAGGGCGGGGAGCTGGTCCTCCCACATCCGGTGGTCCATCAGGCCCCCGTGCAGCAGGACCAGCGGCCGGCCCGTGCCGGTGTCGAGGTAGGCGAGGGGACCGTCGCCGCTGTCGAACGTGCGGATCTCAGTGGCGTGTTGAGTCATGACGGGAACTCTAGATCG
>NZ_JAFLNG010000357.1 GCF_017427025.1 Streptomyces sp. FH025 | reverse complement strand
CTTCGTCGCGGCGGCGGCGCGGGCGGGCATCTCGCTGACGCCGGCCTCCGCCTTCGCGGTGGACCCGCGGAGCACGCCGTCCGCCGTCCGGGTCGGGCTGGCCTCGCCGCCGCTGCCGGTGCTGGCGCGGGCGTTGGGGACGCTGGCGCGGATCGCGAGTGGTGACGAACAGCCGACAGATGACAGATGACAGCGAACGGATGACAGATTTCATCATCTGTTATCCGTTCGCTGTCGATTGTTACTTGTCACTTGTCGGCTGCCATCTGCCGACTGCCATCCGCCACAGGCCAGTCAGCCGAAGCCCTTCAGCCGTCCGCGCCCGCCCTGCTCCCCCGAGCGACCATATCCGCCGCGCCTCCGGCCCCGACGGCCCGCAGGCGGCTGGCGGCGGTGGCCGCGAGCTGCGGAGCGAGCTTGGCGACGTCGCGCGCGCCGACCACCGCGATCAGGCTGGGCAGCAGCCAGCGCACCGGCTGCATGCCGCGCAGCCAGGGCTGCGCGTACACATGGGCGGACCGGCGGACGATCCCGGCGACGATCCGGTCCACCGCGGGCTCCAGCGGGTACGTCTTGTTGGCGGGCCACGGCAGTCGGCTGCGCATCTGCTTCAGCACGGCATCCTCGTCCGCCCCGCGCACCATGTCGGTGTCGGTCCAACTCAAGTACCCCACGCCTACCTTGACACCCTGGTAGGCCACCTCGGCGCGGATCGAGTGGGCGAAGGCCTCCACCCCGGACTTGCTGGCGCAGTACGCGCTCATCAGCGGCGCGGGCGTCAGCGCGGCCAGCGAGGCGATCTGCAGCAGGTAGCCGCGACTCTCCGACAGCGCCGGCAGGAAGGCCCGCGCGGTGGCGACGCTGCCGAGCAGGTTGACCTCGATGACCCTGCTGAACGCCCGGTGGTCACTGTCGGCCAGCGGTCCGCCGATGGCGATCCCGGCGTTGGCGACCACGGTGTCGATCCGACCGTAGTGCTCCTTGATCCGGCGGGCGGCGTCGCTGAGCGCGTCCAGGTCGGTGACGTCCACCTCCCAGCTGGTCGCGTCCGCGCCGCACTGCGTGGCGACGGCCTTGAGCTCCTCCGGTTCCAGCCCCAGCAGCGCGACCTTGGCCCCGCGCCGGGCCAGCTTGCGGGCCAGCGAGGCCCCGACCCCACGGGCGGCCCCGGTGACCACCACGACCTGCGCGGACAGCGGCGGGATGGCGTTCATGCGATGGTGGTCCTCACGACAACGGGAGCGACGGCAGCGGCAGCGGTGGCGGTGGCCGTGGCGGTGGCGGTGGCAGAAGCGTCGGAACCGGCAGCCACGGCGCCGGCCCCGACCAGATGGGCGGCGGCCATCCGGTGGATCTCGGCGGCGACCTCCACCGGCCGCTCCAGCGGCGCCATGTGGCCGACCCCGGGAAGCAGCAACAGCCCCTGCGGGTCGGCGAGTTCGGCGACGATCCGGTGGGCGTGCACCGGCGGGGTGAGACGGTCCGCGGTGCCGACCACCACCGCGGTGGGCGCGGCGATCCGACCGAGCCCCGCGTGCACGTCGAGGTGTTCGAGCACCCAGGCCCAGTGGGCGCGCACCGCCGTCGGGCAGGCGTGCACGATCCGGGCCGTCGCTTCGACCTGTCCGTCGGGCGAACTCGGCCCCATCGTGGCGTACTTGAGTGCGATTCGGCTGGCCGGTGTGACCGGTCCGAGCGGTAGCCGGGAGCGCAGCAGTCGCCGATTCAGGAAGCGCCGCACGCCCACGGACCGTACGGTCTCGGGCAGGACGGCGAGTTCGGCGACCAGTTCGCCCGGACCGGTGGAGATCAGCACGTTGGCGGCGGTGCGCTCGGCGATCTCGGGGCGACCGCCGGCCGCCATGATGGTCATCCCGCCCATGCTGTGCCCGGCCAGTACGGCCTTCTCCCCCGCCGGGACGGTCCGCGCGAGCACGGCGGCCAGGTCATCGGCGAGCGCCCGGGTGGAGTAGCGGGCCCGGCTCGGCGGGATCTCGCTGCTCCCGTGTCCGCGCTGGTCGTAGGCCACCACCCGGTATCGGTCGGACAGTTGGCGGATCACCGGCGCCCAGAAGGCCGTTGAGCAGGTCCAGCCGTGCGCGAGCACCACGGTGGGCGCGCCGGGCCGGCCGTGGACCTCGACGTGCAGCCGGATCCCGTCCGCCGAGCGGACGCTCAACTCCTCGACAGGCGTGGGCTGTACGTACTCCGGAGGCAGCTTGGGGGAACTCACGCCGTCACCTCCTGGGCGGTGCGGGCGGCGGTCGGCGCGCCGCGCAGGATCAGCTCGTACTCGCCGAGGTCGACCTTGCGGGTGGCGCGACGGAAGGAGGTGGTGGAGCCGGGCCACAACAGGGTGTTCTTGCCGTTCGAGTCCAGGTACCAGCTGACGCAACCGCCGGTGGTCCAGACGGTGCGGTCCATCCGGTGCTGCAGTTCGAGGTTCCACCGGCGCTGGGCACGCTCGGTGGGCTGCATCGCGGCCGCGCCGACCGAGTCGAGCGTTGTCAACGCGTCGATCAGGTAGTTCAGTTGGGACTCGATCATGAGGATCATCGAGCTGTTCCCAAGGCCGGTGTTGGGCCCGATCACGAAGAAGAGGTTCGGGAAACCGCGCACGGTCGAGCCGCGCAGCGCCTCCATGCCGTCCTTCCACTCCTCGGCCAGACTCCGCCCGTCGGCCCCGAACACCCGGGCGCCGATGGGCATGTCGGTGGTGTGGAAGCCGGTGCCGAAGACGATGGCGTCCACCTCGCGCTCGCTGCCGTCGGCGGCCACCAGGGTGGAGCCGCGCAGTTCGCGCAGGCCGGAGGAGACCACCTCGGTGTTGGCGGCGGCGAGCGCCGGGTAGTAGGTGTTGCTGAGCAGGATGCGCTTACAGCCGATCCGGTAGTCCGGGGTGAGCCGAGCGCGCAGCTCCGGGTCCGGAACGCCCTGGGCGATGTGGCGTTCGGCCACCTGCTGCACCGCGCGCAGCAGTTTGGGATGGCGGACGAAGGCGTCGACCTGGAGCTCGCGGAGGGCGAAGAGGGCACCCCGGCGGATCTTGGTGGTGGCCGGTACGCGGCCGTGCAGCCACCTCTCCAGCTGGGTGATTTCGCGATCGCGGCGCGGCAGGACCCAGGCCGGGGTTCGCTGGAAGACCGTCAGTTTGCCCACCTCGGGCTGGATCGCCGGGATGATCTGCGCGGCGGAGGCTCCGGTGCCGACCATCGCGACGCGCTTGCCCGCCAGGTCGTAGTCGTGGTCCCAGCGGGAGGAGTGGAACACCTTGCCGGGGAAGGAGCTCAGGCCGGGCAGGTCGGGGATCTGCGGGTCGGCGAGCGGTCCGGCGGCGGAGACGAGGGCGTCGGCGGTCCACTCGCCGGCCGAGGTGGTGATCCGCCAGCGGGTCTGCTCGCCCTCCCAACGCGCCTCCAGCACTTCGGCGTTGAAGCGCAGGTGCGGGCGGAGGCCGAAGACGGTGGCGACCTTCTCCAGGTAGGCACGGATGTCCGGCTGGCCGGAGAAGCTGCGCGGCCAGTCGGGGTTGGGCGCGAAGGAGAAGGAGTAGAGGTGCGAGGGGACGTCACAGGCGCAGCCGGGGTAACTGTTGTCGCGCCAGGTGCCACCGACGGAGTCCGCGCGCTCCAGGATGACGAAGTCGGTGATCCCGGCGCGGCGCAGCCGGACCCCGGCGCCCAGGCCGCCGAAGCCGGAGCCGATCACCGCGACCCGGACGTGCGGGACGGTCTCCTGCTCAGCGCGGGCGTCGGCCACTTCGGACGCGCCGGACCGGGGGCGCTTGCTGCTGGCTGCCATGCGGCCTCCTCCTGAGGGTGGGGCGGTGGTCGTCGCGCTCTTCCGGGGCCGAGGCTCCGGAACCTGCCGGGGCGCGCCCGGGACCTCCCGGGGACGGACCTCCGGGACCCTGTCAATCGCGCCAGTAATCACTGGCATGGTTGGCAGGTTAGCCCTTACCGACACCGGATGGAAGAAGCACGACAGCCCGGATTCCGGCGAAATCCCGGAGGAGCCCGAGCGACCGGGACGGACCTATGCTGATCGCCGTGGACAAGGTCAGAGCTGCTGCGGACGACAGAAAACGCGAGTACCGGGTGGAGGAACTGGCCGAGGCGGCCGGGATCACCACCCGCACCCTGCGCTTCTACCGCGAGCGCAAACTGCTCCAGCCGCCCCGCAAGGAGGGCCGGATCGCCTGGTACGGCGAGGAGCACCTGGCCCGGCTGCGCATGATCGGCGAACTGCTCGAACGCGGCCACACCCTCGGCGGGATCGCCGAACTGATCGGCGCCGGCGAGAGCGGCCGGGACGTCGCCGAGCTGATCGGGCTGGAGGCGGCGATCGTCGCCCCCTGGTCGGACGAGACCCCGGTGCGGATGGACTGGGACGAACTGAAGAGCGCCTTCGGGGACCAGCTCACCGAGGAGAACACCGCCGAGTCGATCGCCCAGGGCTACATCACGATCGAGGAGGACGGGATCACCCACGTCAGCCGCCGACTGATGGACGCCACCACCGAACTGGTCGCCGAGGGCGTGCCGCTCGCCGCCGTACTGGACGCCAGTCGGCGCACCCGGGAACACGTCGACGCCATCGCCGAGATCTTCATCGAAGTGGTCAGCGAGCACCTGCTCAGCGCGCTCTCCGGCGAGACGCCGCTGGCTCCCGGCGAGGCGGCCCGGCTGACCGAGCGCATACTGCGGGTCCGGCCGATCGCCCGTACCGTCGCCGACGCCCAGTTCACCCTGGCGATGGACCGCCGGGTGCGCGCCGAGTACGCCGAACTGCTGCGCCAGCGGCGGGAGTACGGCCCGGAGGCGTAGCGGGGCTCTTGGGCGGGCAGGGATTCCCGCGCCCGACCGCCCGTTGGAGGAGCCGCCGATGCCCCGCCCCCTCAGCCGCCGCGCCGCGCTCGGCCTCGTCGCCGGACTCGTCCCGGGTCTGGCACTCGCCGCCTGCGGGGCCGGCTCCCCCGCGCCGATCGGAGGTTCGTCGCCCTCCGGCGGCAGCCGGACCGTCCGGCACGCGCGCGGGGAGAGCACCGTCCCGGCCCGGGCCGGCCGGGTGGTGGCACTGGACACCGACGCGCTGGACTCGGTGGTCACCCTCGGCCTCGGCCCGGTCGGTGCCACCACGGTCAGCCAGGGCGCCCCCTTCCCCGGCTACCTCCCGGCGGCGCGGCTGGCCGGGACGAAGGCGGTCGGCGTGATCGGCGAGCCCAACCTGGAGGCGATCGCCGAGCTGCGGCCGGACCTCATCCTCGGCAACCAGGTCCGGGACGACAAGCGGTACGGGGAGCTGTCCCGGATCGCGCCGACCGTTCTGTCCACGACGACCGGGCCGACCTGGAAGGAGAACGTCCGGCTGCACGCCGAGGCGATGGGCCGCCAGGCGGAGGCCGAGGCGGCGGACGAGGCGTACCGGACGAAGCTGCGGGACCTGGTCACGGCGCTCGGCGGACAGGCCAGGGCGGCGGCCACCCGGGTCGAGATGGCCCGCTTCCTGGCCGGCGCGCCCACCCGGCTCTACCTCAACGACACCTTCGTCGGCTCGCTCTTCAAGGACCTCGGGCTGGGCCGCCCGGCCAACCAGGACAGGCCCGGCTTCTCACTGGAGATCAGCCCCGAGCAGGTGGACCAGGCGGCGGCCGACGTCATCTTCTACTCCGTGTACGGGGACGCGACGAAGTCCGGCCAGACCGAGATCACCGAGGGCGCGCTGTGGAAGAACCTGGACGCCGTCCGCAGCGGGCGGGTGTTCCACGTGGACGACAACCTGTGGATGCTCGGCATCGGCTACACCGGGGCCGGGCTGATCCTGGACCAGATCCGGAAGTGCCTGGCGACGGCGGGCGGGTGACGGCCGACAGAAGACAGAGGACAGGAGACAGATAACAGATAACAGCTAACGGATAACAGATGTTGAAATCTGTTATCCGTCAGCTGTCCGGCGAGGGCGACAGGTGGTCCGCACACCGTCGCCCCCGCCGCAGGCCCGACCGGTCGGCACCCACGGTCCGGCCCGGCCCCGCTCGGACGCACCCCGGGCCGGGCCTGCCCAACTCAGGCCCAACCCGGTTCAGGTCCGAGTCAGTTGACGTTGACCGCGGTCCAGGTGGCCGCGACCGCGTTGTACTCCGCGCTGTTCGCGCCGTACAGGTCCGACGCGGCGCTGAGGGTGGCCGTCCGGGCGCCCGCGTAGTCGGTGGTGGACGTGAAGTACGTGGTCAGCGCGCGGTACCAGATCTGCGCGGCCTTGTCCCGCCCGATGCCCGCGAGCGTCGAGTTGTCGTACGTCGGGCTGTTGTAGTTGAACCCGTTGACGGTCTTCGCGCCGCTGCCCTCCGACAGCAGGTAGAAGAAGTGGTTGGCCACACCGGACGAGTAGTGCACGTCCAGGTTGCCGACGTTGGCGTCCCAGTAGTCCGCGGAGGCGCCGTCCTTGCTCGGCTGGTCCATGTAGCGCAGCGGGCTGCCGTCGCCCCGCAGGTTGATCAGCTCGCCGATCCAGTAGTTCGGCGGGTTCGAGGGCAGGTTGGCGTACCACTCGACCATGGTGCCCATGATGTCCGAGGTGGCCTCGTTGAGGCCGCCGGACTCGCCCGCGTAGTTCAGGTTGGCGGTCGCGGCGGTGACGCCGTGGCTCATCTCGTGGCCGGCCACGTCGATCTCGGTGAGCGGCGCGGTGTTGTTGTTGCCGTCGCCGTACGACATGCAGAAGCAGCTGTCGTCCCAGAACGCGTTGACGTAGTTGGAGCCGTAGTGCACCCGGCTGAGGGCACCGACGCCGTCGTTGCGGATCCCGTTGCGGCCGAAGGTGTTCTTGTAGAAGTCCCAGGTGGTGGCGGCGCCGAACTGGGCGTCCACGGCGGCGGATTCACGGCTGTTGACGGTTCCGTCGCCGAAGGTGTTGCTGGTGTTGGCGAACAGCGAGCCGTTGCCATCGGTGCCGTTGTTCAGGTCGCTGGTGGACTGGCCGCCGCGGCCGGTGTCCTTCAGCTCGAACTGCGAGCCGTTCTGGTTGGTGGTGAGCGGGACCTGGCCGACGAAGATGCCGGTGCCGGTGCCGGCGGCGGTCTCGATCGTCTCGTGCGTGGAGAGGACCCTGCCGTCGGCGGCGTCGGTGATCAGGATCTGGCTGCTCGGGGTGCCGTCGGCGCGCACGCCCTGGACCGTGGTCCGGTACGCCAGTCGCGGATTGCCGTCGGTGGCCCAGACCACCAGCTGGGGCGTGCCCGCCTGGTGGACGTCGGCCAGCGGGGACTCGTCCGGGTCCAGCGTCACCCCGACGGTGGCCTTGACCGCGCCGGTCGCACCGGCGGCGGCCTGGTCGGCCGGGATCCGCGGGGTGAGGCTCGGCAGCGCGATCCGGGCGGAGACGGCCTTGTCGACCGACTTCACGGCGCCGTCGGCCTTCTGGTGGACGACCAGGTCGCCGCCGATGACCGGCAGACCGGCGTAGGTGCGCTCGTAGCGCAGGTGCCGGGTGCCGTCCCGGTCGATGACGGCGTCCTTGGCCACCAGCTTCTCCTGGTCGCCGAGCGCCAGCGCCTTCGCCACCGGGCCGGCCTGGCCGTTCGCCACCGCGAGCACGGCCGCGTGCTGCTGGGCGGCCTGCGCCTGCAACGAGGGCGCGGCGGGGGACGCCTGGGCGACGGAGGTGCTCACCTGGACGACACCGGTCAACAGGGCGGTGGCCGACAGTACGGCGACAGCCGCGAGCTTTCGCTTCACGTACGAGTCCTTCCGGGAAACCGCGTGTGGGCGCGGTCGCGCCGCGTCCCGGGGGCCGGGTCGGCACCTGTGGGGCGGAACGGGCGCT
>NZ_JAFLNG010000356.1 GCF_017427025.1 Streptomyces sp. FH025 | reverse complement strand
GCGGGCCAGGCGGGCGGTCTCGGACGGCGTCTTGCCGACCTTGACACCGGCGGCCTCGAGGGCCTCCTTCTTCGCCTGGGCGGTGCCCGAGGAGCCGGAGACGATGGCGCCGGCGTGGCCCATGGTCTTGCCCTCGGGGGCGGTGAAGCCCGCGACGTAGCCGACGACCGGCTTGGTGACGTGCTCGGCGATGTAGGCCGCGGCACGCTCCTCGGCGTCGCCACCGATCTCACCGATCATGACGATGAGCTCGGTCTCCGGGTCCTCCTGGAAGGCCTTGAGGGCGTCGATGTGGGTGGTGCCGATGACCGGGTCACCACCGATGCCGACGGCCGAGGAGAAGCCGATGTCGCGCAGCTCGTACATGAGCTGGTAGGTCAGGGTGCCGGACTTCGAGACCAGACCGATCTTGCCGGAGCTGGTGATGTCGGCCGGGATGATGCCGGCGTTCGACTGTCCGGGGCTGATCAGGCCGGGGCAGTTCGGGCCGATGATGCGGGTCTTGTTGCCCTTGGCACCGGCGTGCGCCCAGAAGGCGGCGGTGTCGTGCACCGGGACGCCCTCGGTGATGACGACGGCCAGGCCGATCTCGGCGTCGATGGCCTCGACGACGGCGGCCTTGGTGAAGGCCGGCGGCACGAAGAGGACGGAGACGTCGGCGCCGGTCTTCTCCATCGCCTCGGCGACGGAGCCGAAGACCGGGATCTCGGTGCCGTCGACGTCGACCGTGGTACCGGCCTTGCGCGGGTTGACACCGCCGACGATCTGGGTGCCGGAGGCGAGCATGCGGCGGGTGTGCTTCATGCCCTCGGCGCCGGTCATGCCCTGGACGATGACCTTGCTGTCCTTGGTAAGGAAGATAGCCATGGTGTTAAGTCCCCTTCCTTACTTGTTGGCCAGCTCGGCGGCGCGGTCAGCGGCGCCGTCCATGGTGTCCACGCGCTGCACCAGCGGGTGGTTGGCGTCGTCGAGGATCTTGCGACCCAGCTCCGCGTTGTTGCCGTCCAGACGGACGACCAGCGGCTTGGTGACGTTCTCGCCCTTGCTCGCGAGGAGCTCCAGGGCCTGCACGATGCCGTTGGCGACCGCGTCGCACGCGGTGATGCCGCCGAAGACGTTGACGAAGACCGACTTGACGTCGGGGTCGCCGAGGATGATCTCCAGGCCGTTGGCCATGACCTCGGCGGAGGCGCCGCCACCGATGTCGAGGAAGTTGGCGGGCTTGACGCCGCCGTGCTTCTCACCGGCGTAGGCGACCACGTCGAGGGTGCTCATGACGAGGCCCGCGCCGTTGCCGATGATGCCGACCTGGCCGTCGAGCTTGACGTAGTTCAGGCCCTTGGCCTTGGCGGCGGCCTCCAGCGGGTTGGCCGCGGCCTTGTCCTCCAGGGCCTCGTGCTCGGGCTGGCGGAACTCGGCGTTGTCGTCCAGGGAGACCTTGCCGTCGAGCGCGATGATCTTGCCGTCGCCGGACTTGATCAGCGGGTTGACCTCGACGAGGAGGGCGTCCTCGGCGATGAAGACCTTCCAGAGCTTCTGGAGGACGTCGGCGACCTGGTCGGCGATCTCGGCCGGGAACTTCGCCGCGGCGACGATCTCGGCGGCCTTCTCCGGGGTGCAGCCCTCGTTGGCGTCGACCGGGATCTTGGCGAGCGCGTCGGGGTTCTGCTCGGCGACGACCTCGATCTCCACGCCGCCCTCGACGCTGGCCATGGCCAGGAAGGTGCGGTTGGTGCGGTCCAGCAGGAACGAGACGTAGTACTCGTCCTTGATGTCCGCGGTCTGGGCCAGCATCACCTTGTGAACGGTGTGGCCCTTGATGTCCATGCCGAGGATCTGCTCGGCCTTGGCGACGGCGTCCGCCGGGTCGGCGGCGAGCTTGACGCCGCCGGCCTTGCCTCGGCCGCCCACCTTCACCTGAGCCTTGACGACGGCGCGGCCGCCGAAGCGCTCCGCGATGGCGGCAGCGTCTGCGGCGGTCTCGATGACATCGCCGTCAAGCACGGGCACACCGTGCTTGGCGAAGAGGTCCCTCGCCTGGTACTCGAACAGGTCCACGTGTTTGTCCTTGTTCGTGGTCGCGGATTGTGTCTCTACGAGCGTGCCACGGCAGGATCTTCGCTGCGGGTCGTCGGGGCGGTGCGGGTACGCAGAGGTACGGCCTTGCGGCCCACACAGCCACGGGCGCACACGTCAATCAACACGCGCGTCACGTCCGTCTGGCAGGTTATCCCCGTGGGAGGGGCCTGTTCCGCCCGGGGCCCTGTCCGCCTTGGGTGAGAACCGTCACAGATCTGCCGGTGGACCGGACGGACGCCCGGTCCACCGATCGAGGGGCTTCACCCGTTCGAGTGGAACTCTCATGCGCCCTGGTCGGGGACGGGGATCGGGCGCTTCTCGATCGCCGCCGCCATGATCTCCGGGAAGGCGTCCGGGGTGCAGGCGAAGGCCGGCGCGCCGAGCGCGGCCAGAGCGGCGGCGTGGGCGTGGTCGTACGCCGGCGCACCTTCGTCGGAGAGCGCCAGCAGCGCGATGAACTGGACGCCGGCCGCCTTCATCGCGGCGACCCGCCGCAGCATGCCGTCCCGGATGCCGCCCTCGTAGAGGTCGCTGATCAGCACCACGATGGTCTCGGAGGGCCGGGTGATCTTCGACTGGCAGTAGGCGAGCGCACGGTTGATGTCGGTGCCGCCGCCGAGCTGGGTGGCGAACAGCACGTCCACCGGGTCGGTGAGCTGCTCGGTGAGGTCGACCACCGAGGTGTCGAAGACGACCAGCCGGGTGTCCAGGGTGCGCATCGAGGCGAGCACCGCGCCGAAGACCGCCGAGTGGACGACCGAGGGCGCCATCGAGCCGGACTGGTCGATGCAGAGGATGACGTCCTTCTTCACCGCGCGCTGGGCGCGGGCGTAGCCGACCAGCCGCTCGGGGACGACGGTGCCGTGCTCGGGCAGGTAGTTCTTCAGGTTGGCCCGGATGGTGCGGTCCCAGTCGATGTCGCGGTGGCGGGGGCGGTTCACCTTGGCGCTGCGGTCGAGGGCTCCGCCCAGGGTGGCCCTGGTCCGGTCGGCGAGCCGCCGCTCCAGGTCGGCGACCACCTTGCCGACCACCGCACGGGCGGTCTCCCGGGTGGTCTCGGGCAGCGCGTGCTTGAGCGAGAGCAGGGTGCCGACCAGGTGCACGTCCGGTTCGACGGCCTCCAGCATCTCCGGCTCCAGCAGCAGCCGGTCCAGGCCGAGCCTGGTGATCGCGTCCTGCTGCATCAGCTGGACGACGGTGGACGGGAAGTACTCGCGGATGTCGCCCAGCCAGCGGGCCACCTGCGGGGCCGAGCCGCCGAGCCCCGCGCTGCGGCGGCCGCCGCGCGCCGTACGGGCCCCCTCCTCGGGGGCGCCCCGGTAGAGCGCGGCGAGGGCGCCGTCCATCGCGGCGTCGCGGCCGCGCAGGGTGCAGCCCGTTCCGTCGGCCTCGCCGCCGAGCACCAGGCGCCAGCGGCGCAGCCGCTCGTCGGTGGTGGTCACTGCCATCGGGTCCTCCTCCTACAGCGGGTGTCAGGTGTTGCGGCCGGCGGCCTGGCGGGGAATGGTCGGGCGGACGCCGAGCAGCAGGGCCACCACCGGGACGGCGGCGTCGGCACGGGCCCGGTCGAGCTCGCCGGACGCCTCGGGCGCCGCCGTGGCCGCGCCGAGCGGACCGGCCGCGACCCGGCCGCCGATGGTGGTGCGCACGCCCGCCTCCAGACCGGCGAAGGTGCGCCGCAGCAGCGGCAGGACGTCGGTGAACACCTCGCCGCTGACGCCGGTCAGCCATTCGTCCAGCAGGGCGAGCAGCCGGGGGTCGTGCAGCAGCAGGGCGCCGCCGCCGGTGAGGAAGCCTTCGACCCAACCGGCCGCGTCCGCAGGGGCGTTGGCGACGGACAGCACCAGTCGCAGCCGTCGGCCGGCCTCCTCGGAGTCGAGCCGACCGTCGTCCAGCAGCAGCCGGACGGCGCGGCCGCGCAGCAGGCCGGGGGCGCCGGTGGCCGGTCCGCCGGCGGGCTCGCGGCGGGCCAGCGAGCGCAGCGCGGCGGCCCAGCGCTCCGCCAGGCCGTCGGCGCCGGTGTCGGTGTCGGTGTCGGAGGCCTCCGGGTCGAGCAGGGCGATCGCGCCGTGGACCTCGTCGATCCGGCCGCGCATCGCCGCCGCGCTCTCCGCGTCCAACCCGACGCAGGCGGGCGGAAGTCCGACGCAGATCCGCTCGGCCAGGCCCGCCGCGGCCTCGGCGAGCGCGCCGTGGTCGGTGCCGCGCACGTCGCCGTAGCGCAGCGCGCGGACCAGCGCGGGCAGCGCGCCCGCGAGGTGGGCGACGTCGGTGTCCAGGGCGGCGCAGTCGGCGAGCACCCGCATCACGGCGGGCAGCGCGCCGGACAGCCCGGCCAGCAGACAGGTCTCCACCAGGCCCGTCAGCTCGGCGAGTTCGACGGCGGCGCGCGCGGTGCCGACGGCCTTGGCGGTGGCGGCCTCCTCGACCGTGGTGCCCCACTGGGCGGCCTCGGCGATCCGGACCGCGAACTCGGGCTGCCAGCACAGCCGCCAGCTCTCCCGGAACGTCCCGGTCGAGTTGACCGAGGAACGGGCGGGCACGCCCCACTCGACGCCCAGCAGCCGCAGCCGGTGCAGCAGTCGGGAACGGGCGGCGTCGGTGTCCTTGCGCAGGTCGAGGTCGATGTCCCTGGGCGCGGCCTCGGGCTTGAGCCGCAGCGAGCGCTGGAGCCGGGCGATGTCGCGCTGGAGCGGCACCGTCGGTGCGGCGTCCGGGACTTCACCGAGCGCGTCGCCGACCACCAGGCGGTCCCGGACGAGCTCCAGGGCGACGTCCGAGCCCTCGCAGAGCACGGCGCGCACGGCGTCCAGGGTCTCGGTCAGCCCGGCGAGCGGGCGGCCGCGCAGCACCGCGAGGGTCTCGGCGAGCCGGACCGCCTCGATGACGTGGGCGGAGGAGACCGGGTGGTCCTCGGCGCGCAGCAGCTCGGCGGCCCGGGTGAGCCAGCGCGGCACCGGGTCGCCCTCGGTGGTGAACAGGTGGTGGTACCAGCCGGGCGAGCGCACGCCCGCGCCGTAGCCGGTGGACCGGGAGAGGCGGCGGTGCGTCCACGGCACCCAGGTGATGTCGGTGCGCACCTTCTTCGGCAGCTCGGCGAGCAGCGCCCGGTCGTGGGCGACGGTGGGCATCGTCGCCAGCGCGGGGACGTGGAAGGCCCCGCAGACCACGGCGATCCGCCGGTGCCCGGCACGGCGGGCGGCGCGGATCCGCTGGCGCATGTGCGCCTCGCGCAGCAGGTCCCGGCGGGACTCGCCGAGGCCCTCGGCGCGCAGGGCGGCCATCGCCTCGGCGACGGCGGTGAAGGGCGCCAGCGGGTCATCGCCCGGGGTGCGGTGCTCGACCACGTCCTCCCACCAGCGCTCCGGGTCGTCGTGCCCGGCGGCCTCGGCGAGCAGGGCCAGCGGGTCGGCGACGGGCTCGGGCTCAACGTCAGCGGCGGCCTCCTCGGCGGGCTCCTCCGGAGCGGGCGCGAAGCCGTACCCGGCGGGCAGGTCGATGAAGTGGACCGGCAGGCCGTGCTCCACCGCATGCCGGATCGCCACCCACTCCGGGGAGAACTCGGCGTACGGCCAGAAGGCCGCCTTCGCCGGGTCGTCCACCGCGTGGGCGAGCAGCGCGACCGGCGGGACGAGGTCCTTCTCGGCGGCGAGGTGGACGATGTCGTCGGCCTCCGGCGGGCCCTCGATCAGCACCGCGTCCGGCTGCCACCGCGCCAGCGCGGCGGCCACCGCCCGGGCCGAGCCGGGGCCGTGGTGCCGGATGCCGAGCAGGGCGACCTCCGAAGTCGTCACGCGGTCACCTCGCGCGCGGCCCGGTAGAAGTCCTTCCAGCCGTCGCGCTCGCGCACCACCCCTTCGACGTACTCGCGCCACACCGCCTGGTCCGCCACCGGGTCGCGGACGACCGCGCCGAGGATGCCGGCCGTCACGTCCCCGGCGCGCAGCACGCCGTCGCCGAAGTGGGCGGCCAGCGCCAGGCCGTTGGTCACCACCGATATCGCCTCGGCGGTGGAGAGGGTGCCGCTCGGGGTCTTGACCTTCGTCCGGCCGTCCACCGTGAGCCCGGCCCGCAGCTCGCGGAAGACGGTGACCACCCGCCTGATCTCCTCGGCGCCGCCGGGCAGTTCGGGCAGGTCGAGGGAGCGGCCGAGCTGGTTGACCCGGCGGGTGACGATGTCGACCTCCTCGTCCAGCGAGCCCGGCAGCGGCAGCACCACGGTGTTGAAGCGGCGGCGCAGCGCGCTGGACAGCTCGTTGACGCCGCGGTCGCGGTCGTTGGCGGTGGCGATCACGTTGAAGCCGCGCACGGCCTGCGTCTCGGCGCCCAACTCCGGTATCGGCAGCGTCTTCTCGGACAGGATGGTGATCAGGCTGTCCTGCACGTCGGCCGGGATGCGGGTCAGTTCCTCGACCCGGGCGATCTTGCCGTCGGCCATCGCCCGCATCAGCGGCGAGGGCACCAGGGCGTCCCGGCTGGGGCCGTGGGTGAGCAGTTGGGCGTAGTTCCAGCCGTACCGGACGGCCTCCTCGGGGGTGCCGGCGGTGCCCTGCACCAGCAGGGTGGAGTCGCCGCTGATCGCCGCGGCCAGGTGCTCGGACACCCAGGTCTTCGCGGTGCCGGGCACGCCGAGCAGCAGCAGCGCGCGGTCCGTCGCCAGGGTGGTGACGGCGACCTCCACCACCCGGCGCGGGCCGATGTACTTGGGGGTGATCCGGGTGCCGTCGGGCAGTTCGCCGCCGAGCAGGTAGGTCGCCACGGCCCACGGCGAGAGCTTCCAGCGCTCGGGGCACGGACGGTCGTCCTGCGCGGCCAGCGCGGCCAGTTCACCGGCGAAGGCGTCCTCGGCGTGCTGCCGCAGAACGTCGGTCATCGGGGCTCCTTGGGGTCGGCCGCCGGGCGCACGGGTGCCCTGGCGGCAGGGTGGTCGGGGGGAGCCAGGTCGGCGTCCCGGCCTGTGGGAACCACCCTGCTACGCCCCACTGACAACGCCCGGCCGGGCCGCGGACGGAGGGTCAGCCACTGTCAGTGGCGCCGCCTACGGTCGGTCGCATGGAGGAACGCTGGAGCACCGAACACGTCCTGTCCCTGGCACCTGACGCCGCGTCGCAGAAGGCGGCGGGCAAGCTCTCCTCGCCCGCGCCCTGGTCCGGGACGGGCACCGACGGCACCGCCCTGTGGGGCGAGTGCCGGGGCAGCGGCCGCACGCCGTACCGCACCGTGATCGAACTCGCCACGCCCGCCTACCAGTGCAGCTGCCCCAGCCGGAAGTTCCCGTGCAAGCACGCGCTCGGACTCCTCCTGCTGTGGAGCGGCTCCCCCGAGGCCGTGCCGTCCGGCGAGCCCGCCGACTGGGCGGCCGACTGGCTCAAGGCCCGCCGGGAGCGCGCCGAGAAGCGCGCGGCCGCCCCGGTCGACCCGGAGGCCGCCCGCCGCCGGGCCGAGAAGCGCGGGGCCCGGGTCGCGGCCGGCGCGGCCGAGCTGCGGCTGCGGCTCGCCGACCGCGTCCGGCACGGCCTGGCCGACCAGTCCACCGCCGGGCCCTGGGAGGAGGTCGCCGCCCGGATGGTCGACGCACAGGCCCCCGGCCTGGCCACCCGGGTCCGGGAGCTCGACACCCTGCCGCAGGAGCGGCTGCTGGAGGAGTACGCGATGCTGCACCTGCTGGCCACCGCCGCCACCCGGGTCGACGAGCTGCCGCCCGAACTGGCCGCCACCGTCCGCGCCCGGGTCGGCTACACCCTGGACGCCGCCGA
>NZ_JAFLNG010000355.1 GCF_017427025.1 Streptomyces sp. FH025 | reverse complement strand
CACCGCGGAGGCGAGGGCGAGGGCCCCGAGTACGACGGCGGTGGCGGGCAGTCCGGCGCCGGCCGCGAGCCAGCCGGCCAGGGGGTAGGTGAGCAGCCAGCAGCCGTGCGAGAGGGAGAACTGGGCGGCGAAGGCGGCGGGGAGGTCGGCGTCGGCGGCGGAGCGGCGGATGACCCGGCCGCCCGGGGTCAGCACGGCCGAGCCGCCGGCGCCGACCAGGGCCCAGGCGGCGAGCAGGGCGAGCCAGGTGCCGGCCCCGGCGGGGGCGGCGGTGATCACGGTGACGGCGGCGAGGACGCCCGGCAGGGCGAAGGCCGCGGTCAGCATCACGGAGCGGTCGCTGACCCGGGCGAGCAGCCGCGGCAGCAGCAGCGCGGCGAGCATCGAGCCGGCGCCGTACGCGCCGAGGGCGAGGGAGACGGCCCCGGCGGGGCGGTGGAAGTGGTCGCGCACGACGTTGACGGTGTTGACGAACACGATCGCGCCCGAGGCCGCGACCGCGAGGTCCAGCGCCAGCAGCGCCCGTAGCCGCGGGGTCGCCCGGAACAGCCGGGAGCCGAAGGCGGCCCTGCGGTGGATCGCGCCGCCGGGCCCGGCCTCGACGGGGGCGGGCTTGGGCAGCACGGCGGAGACGACCAGTGCGGCGGAGGCGAGGAAGCCCACCGTGGTGCCGGCGAACAGCCAGTTGTACGAGACCACCGACAGCAGCAGCGCGGCGAGCGCCGGGCTGAACAGCGACTCCAGGTCGTAGGCGAGCCGGGACAGCGACAGCGCGTTGGTGTAGTCGCGTTCGGCGGGCAGCACGTCGGGGATGGTGGCCTGGAAGGTCGGGGTGAAGGCGGCGGAGGCGGCCTGGAGCAGGAAGATCAGGACGTAGACCTGCCACACCCGGTCCACGAAGGGCAGGGTGAGCGCCACCCCGGCGCGGGTGACGTCCATGGAGACCATCAGCGCCCGCCGGGGGATCCGCCCGGCGAGGGCTCCGGCGAGCGGGGCGATGGTCACGTAGGCGACCATCTTGATCGCCAGCGCGGTGCCGAGCACCGCCGAGGCCTCGCTCCCGGCGATCGAGTACGCCAGCAGGGACAGCGCCACCGTGGCCAGGCCGGTGCCGACCAGGGCGACGACCTGGGCGGTGAACAGGTGGCGGTAGGTGCGGTCGCGCAGCACGGTCAGCATGGGTCCCGTCCCCAGGACGTCGGAGGGGCATCGGATCCATCGTAGTTAATGCGTGCGTACTTATGCACCTATTGGTGATGGCTGAACCGCCTCGGGGCCCGCGTCGGGCTCAGTCGTGCGGCGGCAGGTGCGCGATCTGGTGGTCGGCGACGTTCAGTGCCTCGTCCACGAGCCGGCGCAGGTGGCCGTGGCGCAGCGAGTAGACCACCCGTCGTCCGTCCTTGCGGGTGGTGACCAGCCCGGCGAGGCGCAGCTTCGCCAGGTGCTGGCTGACCGAGGGGCGGGCGGCGCCGGTGGCCTCGGTCAGCGTGGTCACGTCCGCCTCGCCCCGGCCGAGCCGCTCCATCAGGGCGAGCCTCGTCCGGTCGGCCAGCAGGGCCAGGACGGAGGCGGCGGCGTCCAGCCGCGCCTCGGCCCGCTGCTGCGAGCGGTGTGCATCTGCCAGGTCCGTGCCGGTGCTCATCCGGCCATCGTAGGCCCGGGGAAGCCGTGCACGGGTGCGCACCCGAGTGCGGTCGGCGCCGGGGCTCAGTCCGCCGGACGCCCGGCCGGTTCGTCGACCGGCTGCTCGGCGGCCTCGGCCGACGGGCTCGGCTCCAGGGCGGACATCCGCGGGAGCAGGAGCAGGACGGCGACCAGCAGGACGAGCAGGAGGCAGCCGCCGAGGAAGAGCGGGGTACGGACGGAGGTGACCGAGGCGATCCAACCGCTGAGGGCCGCGCCGGTCATGATGCCCAGTCGGCTGAGCAGCATGTAGCAGCTGTTGACCCGGCCGAGCAGCTCCTTCGGCACGGCCTGCTGGCGCAGCGAGATCGCCTGCACGTTCCACGTCACGATGCCGAAGCCGATCACGCCGTAGAGGGCGGCGATCTCGGCCACGGAGGTGCTCATCCCCATCAGGATCAGCGAGATGCCCATCAGCAGGAAGGCCATGGCGATCCGGGCACCCCGGCTCATCAGCCGGCTGAGCCGGCCGGCCAGGGTGCTCGCGGCGGTGCCGCCGATGGCGCCGGCCGCCAGCACGATGCCGTACGAGGCGGCGGGGGCGTGCACCACCCTGGTGACCATCAGCACCATCATGGTGGTGCCCATGAAGCAGGTCATCGCGCCCAGGGTGGACAGCACCGCGAGCATCCGGACGTCGCGGTGGTGGTAGAGCCAGGTCACGCCCTCGCGGATCTCGGTGAGGACCGGGCGGGAGGTGCGGCTCGGGCGGGTGGTGGAGCGGCCGGTCGCGGCGACCAGCAGGGCGGCGAGCGCGAAGGACACGCCGTCCACGGTGAACGGGAGGCCGGCCGCCACGGCGAACAGGGCCGAGCCGAGCAGCGGGCCGATCAGGTTGCCGCCCACCAGCATGTTGCCCTGCATCCGGCCGTTGGCGGCGTCGAGCTGGTCGGGGCGGACCACCTCCGGGATCACCGAGGTCGCGGCGTTGGAGAAGACCGTCTCGCCGCAGCCGAGGACGAAGGCGAGCGCGGCCAGGACGGCCAGCGGCGGATCGGCCAGGTAGACCCAGGCGGCGAAGCCCAGGACGACGGCCGCGCGCAGCGAGTCGATCGTCCACATCAGCCGCCGCCGGTCGGCCCGGTCGGCCAGCACGCCGCCGTACAGGGACATCAGCAGGAAGGGCAGCGAGGCCGCGACCGAGACCACCGAGACCGCGCCGGGCGAGTCCGAGACGGCCACGGCGAGCAGCGGCAGGGCTGAGTCCCGCATGCCGTCGCCGACCGAGGAGATCGCCGAGGCCGACCACAACATGCCGAACTTCCGGCCGAGTTGAGGGCTCTTGCGGCGGGGTGGCGTGGCCAGATCAGCTGATGTCACCGAGGCAGTATGACATGTCCGCGGAGGATGACCAGGGGACTGTCCGAGTAATCCGAACTGCCCCAACTGCCCGGGCTGTCCGGGGCTATCCGAGTCCGTAAACCCCCTTGACAAGAGTGGTCAACCCACCCGCCAGGGCGAGCCCCAGCACCACCATCCGGGCCCGGCGCTCCGGCACCCGCGCGGCCAGCAGCGCGCCGATCGCCATGCCGCCCGCGAGCGCCACCGCCACCAGGCCCCAGGCGGGCCGGCTCAGGCCGGGCAGGCCCTTGGCGGCCAGCGAGAAGGCGTTCACCACCGTCCCGTACAGCTGCGCATTGGGGACGAACTCCCGCGCCGTCCATCCGGAGTTGAGGGCGTACAGGGACACCGCCGGCCCGCCCACCCCGGCGGCCGAGTTCATGAACCCGCTGGTGGCGCCGGCGACCAGCGCCCCGCCGACCCCTCGCAGCGCGTCGGCCCGTACACCCCAGATCACCAGCAGGGCAGCCGTGCTGACCAGCAGGCCGATGCCGATCAGCAGCCCGGGCGTCGGCACCGCCGAGGCGACCCAGGCCCCGGCCGGGACGGTGCACACGGCGGCGAGCAGCAGCGGCAGCATCGCCGCCGGGCGGACCTGCCGCCAACCGGTGGCCAGCCCGACGGCGCTGATCGCCCCGGCGGCGAAGTTGGCCAGTGTCACCCCGCCGTTGGGGCCGAGCATCAGCACCAGGACGGGGGCGGCGACCAGGGCGAAGCCGATGCCGGCGAGCCGTTGGACGGAGGCTCCCAGCAGGACGACGACGCCCAGGGCGAGCTCTCCGGTCAAGCCGTTCAACAGCGTCGACCGTTCATCAGTGCCGACCGTTCATCAGTGCCGGCCGTTCATCAGCGCCTGGCCGTTCAACAGTGCCGGCCGTTCATCAGTGCTGGACGCCGGCGGAGAGCGAGAAGTCGGCGAAGTAGGCGTGCTGGGTGGTGGCCGGGCCCCAACTGGTGTCGTGGCCGCCGTAGAAGGTGGAGAACAGCACGCCGCTGAAGGGGATCGAGCCGATGCCGGAGGCGGTGCCGTGGGCGGCGTGCACCTGGCGGCCGTCGTACCAGACGGTGATGTCGCCGGTGCTGCGGTTCACCAGCTGCTCGACGGTGTGCCAGCGGCCGTCGGCCTGGAAGTGCCAGTCGCCCAGGCCCTCGTCCACGCCGTAGCCGGTGGGGCCGGAGTTGGTCGGGGTGTAGAGGTAGACCTCGCCGTTGTCCGGGCTGCCGTTGGCGCCGCGCCACATGTAGCGGGTGGACCAGCCGGCGCCGTGGTTGCCGCCGGACTCCTCGCCGATCTTCCCGCCGTACAGGCCGGGCAGCTTGCCGGCCTTGCCCCAGTCGCGGCCGACTGGGAACTTGACGGCGTACTTGAGGTCCAGTGCGGGGCCCTTGGCGAGGGCGGAGAGGCCGAGGGTGTTCAGATCGGTGTAGAACTGGCCGCCACCGGGGTTGGGGCAGTCGGTGCAGCTGTTGGCGGAGGAGCCGGCGCCGTACGTCACCTGGAGGACGGGGCCGCCGCCGGGCGCGGTGGGGTCGTTGACGGCGGCGAAGTCGGCGCCGCCCCAGGCGCCCTGGTCGGCCGTGCCCCAGGCCTTCTTCCACTGCGGGGTGCCGTAGTCGCGGAACTGGCCGGTCCAGGCCGCGGCTCCGCTCGGGGCGGGTGCGGAGGTGGGCGTCCTCGTCGGGTGGGTCCGGGCGTCGGCGGGCGTGGCGGCGCAGCCCGCGGTGGCGAGCAGGGCCATGGCCGCCAGGGCGGCGGTACGAGCGAGGCGGTTCATCGGGGCTCCTCGGTCGGCGATCGATCCACACCGATCATGCCCCAAAAGCGAGTTGTCCACCGTGACGCCGATCTTCCGCTCCGGACGCCGCATTTCACTCGGCGGTATGCGAACCTGAGTGGTGATATCCGAACTTGGCGCGATTTCCCGCCCTATGTCCGTCACTCACACCGGTGAACGCGCCCGGGAACAGGGACGTAAACGACTCAAAGCCGCTCTTCTGGAGATCTTGCCGGAATCGGGCATATGACCACAGGTCAAGAGAGTGGGGTCAGGTGGGGACGAGAAGGACGAGGAGGGGCGTCGCGCGGGCCGTGGCGCTCGCCGTCGCGCTGGTCGGCGGAGGGCTGCTGACGGCGCCGGCGGCGTTCCCGCAGGCGGGGGACGGGACGGTGACGGTCCGGGTGATCCGGGCCGTGGACTCCTCCGGGGTGTGGACGCCCGCGCTGGAGCCGGGGATCGCGGGCGTGACGGTGACGCTCACCGACGACGCGGGCGTCGGCATCGAGGGCGTCACGGGGGCCGACGGCACGGTGGCGCTGGCCCCGGCGTCGAGCAACGCGACCGGCGGCAAGTACCGGGTGCAGGTGGTGAATCCGAAGCCGGGCGTGCTGTTCCCGGCGTTCGCCTCGCGGCAGGGGCTGGACGGCGCGCCGAACCAGCTGAGCTCCAACGAGGAGTTCGTCGACCTGTCCGGCGGAAAGAACGTCTCGTACACCACCGGCCTGTGGTACCCGGGCGACTACTGCCAGAAGAACGCGACGCTGGTGGCGACCTGTCAGCCCACCGCGCTGGAGGGCGGGGCGCAGCGCACCCTGGTGTCGTTCCCGTACAGCGCGCGCGGCCAGGACGGCGTGGACGTGAACGTCACGAACCTCGCCACCAACGCGCAGACGGGCACGCAATTCGGCGTCGCGTGGAACAAGGCCGACAAGCGGGTGTTCTCCTCGGCGATGGCCAAGCGGGCCACGGTCTACGGCCCGGGTGGCGCCGGCGCCGTCTACGTCACGGACCTCGCGCAGAAGAGCACCACGCTGTTCACCACCGTGCCGAACGCCGGCGCCACCGTCCACGCCGGCGGCATCGACGACGGCTTCCTCGACGTCCCCGGCAAGGAGAGCCTGGGCGGCCTCAAGATCACCGAGGACGGCAGGGACCTGTTCGTCGTCAACCTCAACGACCGCCGGCTGTACCGCTACGACGCGACCCTGGCGACGGCCTCGGCGCCGACGGCGGTCTACCCGATCCCGGACCCGGGTTGCCCGGCGGCCGGGGACTGGCGGCCGTTCGGCCTGGGCCTCCAGGACGGCACCGGCTACCTCGGCGGCGTCTGCTCCGGAGAGTCCACCGGCCAGAAGTCGGACCTGCGGGCGGTCGTGCTGCCCTTCGACCTCGCCACCGGCGCGTTCCAGCCCGCGGTGCTGAACCAGCCGCTGGACTACCCGCGCCAGTCGACCGTCGGCGGCGGCCCGTGCGACGGCGCCGGCTGGTGGCCGTGGACCGGCACCTACCCGGCGTCGCAGGACGGCCGCCCCTGCGGCAACAACACCATCGCCAACCCCGAACCGGAGTTGGGCGAGATCGGGTTCGAGACGGACGGTTCGATGCTGCTGTCCTTCCGCGACCGCTTCGGCGACCGCGCGCCGACCGCTCCCGCGCCGAACTCCATCTCCAACGTGATGTCGGGCGGTGACCTCAACAAGGCCTGCCTCGCCAACGGCACGTACGTGATGGACACCAACAACGGCTGCGGGCTCTCGCCCCGGGGCACCCGGTTCTTCGACCCCGCCTGGGGCGGTCACCACAACACGGCGTTCGCGGGCATCGCGCTCTCCAAGGTCGAGAGCACCATCGCGACCTCCGCCTTCGACCCCAACCACACCGCCTTCGGCTACGGCACGTCGTTCCTCCAGCGGGCGAACGGCCAGCCGGACCCGCAGTTCGGCCTGCGGCTCAACCCGCCGGGGACGCCCGCGCCGTTCGGCAAGGGCGCCTCGATGGGCGACCTCGAAGTGCTCTGCGACCGGGCGCCGCTGCAGATCGGCAACCGCGTCTGGTACGACCCGGCGCGCGAGGGCATCCAGAGGCCGGGCCAGAGCCCGGTGGCCGGTGTCACCGTCCATCTGTACGACGCGTCGAACACGGTGGTCGGCACGGCGACGACGACGGCGCGCGGCGAGTACTACTTCGACGACTCGAACGTCACCGGCGGGCTCAAACCGCACACCGACTACACGATCCGGCTGGACAACCCGGCCGACTACGCCCAGGGCGGCCCGCTGTACCTGTGGGTGCCGACCGCGCACGACGTCGGTCCCAACCCGTTCGTCAACTCCAAGGGCGTCGTCCCGCCGGGCGGAACGTACCCCGAGCGGGCGCTGACCACGGGTGGGCCGGGCGAGAACGACCACACCTTCGACTTCGGTTTCCAGCGGGTGGGCCTGCTGACCCTGATCAAGCACGATCAGGACGGCAATCCGCTGGCCGGGGCGAAGTTCCAGCTGTACCGCCAGGCCGACGGCGGGGGCTGGCAGCGCGGCCACGGTGAGCACGGCAAGCACGAGGACACGCCGGTCGGTGAGCCCTGCGTCACCGGGGCCGACGGCATCTGCCAGGGCGTCGGCCTGCCCGGGACGTACTACTGGAAGGAGTTGTGCCCGCCGAAGGGCTACAAGGCGCCGGAGAACAGGTGGTTCGGGCCGTTGGTGCTCACCGACGACAACATCGACGTGGGTGTCTCGGTGACGGCCGTCAACCGGAAGTGCCGGTGCCACAAAACGGAGCCGCCCTGGTCCGGCGCGATGACCCGGGAGGACGAGCCGTAGCAGCGTGACCCGGCCGGGCCCGTGGCGAGTTGAGCGGCCACGGGCCCGGCCCCCGTTTCACTGCCGCACGGCGCTCACGGCTCTCACGGCTCTCACGGCTCTCATCGCGCTCACCGCTCTCACGGCTTGAGCAGCGCGTCCGCGCTCGCGGGCAGCGGGTACGCGTTCGGGTCGACGGCCCCCGGCAGATCGGTCGCCGGGCGGCCGGGCA
>NZ_JAFLNG010000354.1 GCF_017427025.1 Streptomyces sp. FH025 | reverse complement strand
GCCACCATCGAGTCCGTCACGAAGGTCTACGGCACCCGCACCCTGCTGGACGCGGTGAGCCTGGGCGTGAGCGAGGGCGACCGGATCGGCGTCGTCGGCCGCAACGGCGACGGCAAGACCACCCTGATCCGCATCCTCGCCAAGCTGGAGGAGCCGGACGGCGGCCGGATCACCTGGAACGGCGGCCTCCAGCTCGCCGTCCTCACCCAGCACGACTCGCTCGACCCGACGGCCACCATCCGGCACGAGGTCATCGCCGACCGCGCCGACCACGAGTGGCTCGGCGACGCCCGCATCCGCGACATCATCGAGGGCCTCTTCGGCGGCCTCGACCTGCCCGGCTTCGCCGACGGCCTGGACACCGTCATCGGCCCGCTCTCCGGCGGTGAGCGCCGCCGGATCGCCCTCGCCAAGCTGCTGCTCGGCTCGCCCGACCTGATCGTCCTGGACGAGCCCACCAACCACCTCGACGTCGAGGGCATCAACTGGCTCGCCCAGCACCTGCAGAAGCGCCGCTCCGCCCTCGTCTGCGTCACCCACGACCGCTGGTTCCTCGACCAGGTCTGCACCCGGATGTGGGACGTCCAGCACGGCGACGTGCACGAGTACGAGGGCGGCTACTCCGACTACGTCTTCGCCCGCGCCGAGCGCTCCCGGATCGAGGCCGTGGAGGAGCAGAAGCGCCAGAACCTGGCCCGCAAGGAGCTCGCCTGGCTGCGCCGAGGCGCCCCCGCCCGCACCTCCAAGCCGCGCTACCGGATCGAGGCGGCCAACGCCCTGATCGCCGACGTGCCGGAGCCGCGGGACAAGAGCGAGCTGATGAAGTTCGCCAACGCGCGGCTCGGGAAGACGGTCTTCGACCTGGAGAACGTCACCGTGAAGGCCGGCCCCAAGCTGCTGCTGGAGAACCTCACCTGGCAGCTCGGCCCCGGCGAGCGGATCGGCCTGCTCGGCGTCAACGGAGCCGGCAAGACCTCGCTGCTGCGCGCCCTGCGCGACGCGTACGCCTCGGAGGGCGACGTGCAGCCCGCCTCCGGCGTGGTCAAGGTCGGCAAGACCGTGCGCCTGGCCTACCTGTCGCAGGAGGTCGCCGAGCTGGACCCGGCGATCCGCGTGCTGCAGGCCGTCGAGCAGGTCCGCTCGCGGGTCGATCTCGGCAAGGGCCGGGAGATGAGCGCGGGCCAGCTGTGCGAGCAGTTCGGCTTCGGCAAGGACAAGCAGTGGACGCCGGTCGGCGACCTCTCCGGCGGCGAGCGGCGGCGACTCCAGTTGCTGCGGCTGCTGATGGACGAGCCCAACGTGCTGTTCCTGGACGAGCCCACCAACGACCTGGACATCGAGACGCTCAACCAGCTGGAGGACCTGCTCGACGGCTGGCCCGGCTCGATGATCGTCATCAGCCACGACCGCTTCTTCATCGAGCGCACCACGGACGTCGTCCACGCGCTGCTCGGCGACAAGCGGATGCGGATGCTGCCCGGCGGGGTCGACGAGTACCTGGAGCGCCGGGCGCGGATGGCCGCCGCCGCGGCTCCCGCCACTCCCGCCGCCGCCCCGGCCGTCGAGACCGCCGCCGCCGGACTGTCCGGCGGGGACCTTCGGGCGGCGAAGAAGGAGATGCAGAAGCTGGAGCGGCAGATCGCCAAGCTGGACGAGAAGGAGTCCAAGCTGCACGCCCAACTCGCCGAGCACGCCGCCGACTTCTCCAAGGTCGCGGAGCTGGACGCGCAGCTGCGCGCCGTCCGGGAGGAGAAGGAGGAGCTGGAGATGAGCTGGCTGGAGCTGGCCGAGCAGGTCTGACTCCGACCTACTACCGCTCGGCTCTGAGCAGGTTTTCGAGCTCGTCCGCCGCACGGCCCAGCGCGCTGCGCGTCGGGTCGTGCGGCGCGGTCGGCCGGGCCGCCGGCCGCGTCGGCGGGCGGTGCTCCCGGGCGGCGGCGGTCAGTTCGTCCAGCGCCCGCCGGACCCGCTCGGTCTCGGCCGGGTCCGGCACCCGGCCGCCGTAGCGGATCTGCGCGGCGAAGGCCGCCACCGCGCCGCCCAGCCGCTCCAGCGCGGCCGTGGCCGGCAGCCACTGCTCGGCCAGCCGGCCGGTGGGCGGCGGCTCGGTCAGCCCCTGCCGCACCTCGTGGCGGGCGTCCGCCAGCGACCGGTAGGCGGTGCGGCGCAGCCAGACCTGGGCGGTGCCGCCGTCGTCCGTCCGGGGACCGCCGGTCAGGGTGACGGCGTCGAGGTAGGCGCGCAGCGCCGCCGCCGCGTCCACCAGCCGGGGCTCGATCCGGTGGCGCGGGCGCTCGGGCCACAGCAGGTAGCCGAAGAGCAGCACGATCGCGCTCGCGAGCACGGTGTCCAGCACCCGGGGCCAGAACTCGGCCGCGCTGCTCTGGCCGCCGAGCTGCAACAGGATCAGCGCCATCGGGGTCATCACGACGGTGTTCAGCCCGTAGTGCGCCGCGGTGGCGTACGGGAGCAGGGCGACGCACACGGCCGCCATCGCGGTCAGCGCCCACTCCTCGGTGGTGAGCGACAGCAGCGCCGCCGTGACGGCCACGCCCAGCACCGTGCCGACCGCCCGGCTCACCGCGCGCAGGAACACCGAACCGAGGTCCGGCTTCAGCACGAAGGCGATCGTCATCGGCACCCAGTAGCTCTTGCTGAGCGGATAGTTGGCGGTCACCGCCGAGCCGGCCGCGATGCACAGCGCGACCCGCAGCCCGTACCGCACCGAACCCCGGGACAGCAGCCGCACCCGCAGCCGCCACGGGTCGGGCGGCGGCGCCGGGGCGGTACCGAGCCGGGTCGGACGGCCGGCGACGGTGTCGGCGGCGGCGCGCAGCGCCACGTCCAGGGCCTGCCGGGACGGGGTGTCGGGCCGCCAGTCGGGCACCACGACCTCGCCGCCGCCCCGCCGTACGGCCGCCGCCAGCAGGTTCGGCACCTCCGCCACCTCCGGCGGGACGGGCCGCCAGGCCCACAGCAGGCCGGTCGCCGCCTCGGTGGCGGCCAGGGCCGCCTCGTACATCCGGCGGATCCGGGCGGTGCGGGCGGTGCGGGCGGTCCGGCTTCCGCCGTGGCCCGGGAGCAGGTCCTGGAGCAGGTTCAGGCGGGCGGTCAGCACCTGGCGCGAGGCGGCGCCCCGCGGCGTGCCCAGATCGGCGAGGGTCCGGCCGAGAGCCTCGTACACGGCGGCCAGCGCCCGGTTGCGGGGATCCGAGGCGGGCCGGTCGTGCGCCCCGCCGGGCAGGCCCAGCACCACCACGAACGCGGCACCCACCAGCATCATCGGCGCCGCCGCCCACCACGGGTGCGGCAACGGCATCCCGCTGCCCAGCGCGGCCGACACCAACAGCAGCATCCCGGCCGCAGACCCGCGCGGACCCGTCGCACTCAGCGCGCCGGAGGCGAAGGCCGTCAGCGTCAGCGAGACGCCCAGCACGACCGCACCCGCGTGCGCCTGCTGCAACGCCGTACCGATCAGCATGCCGAGCGCGGAGGCGAACACGGCGGTCGCGATCCGGGCGGAGCGCAGACGGGCCGGCTCGACACGGTCGTTCATCGTCGCGTGCATCGCCCCGAGCCCCGCGAACACCCCCAGGTCCAGCCGGTGCGCCAGCAACCCGGCCGTCAGCGGCACCGCCATCCCGACCGCCGCCCGCGCCATCAACGCCACCGGCAGCGGCGGCCGCGCCGGCCGCACGGCCCGGGCCCACCAGGGAGTCACTGCGGCAGGCTTCTGCGAAGGCATGCGGTCACGTCCGTTCTGCGGCCTTGGGTCGCTGCTGTGCGACATTGCGCGGCAGATGGGGCGTACCGGGCCAGTCTACCCAGGGGCCGCGGTGGACTTTGTACGTGTCAAGTTCGTACCGATCGTGCACGGGCGGGCCAAGGGCCCTGCCGGTCCGACAGGGGTGGTGGCTACGATGACGGAGGCGCAGACCGCCCACAGGGCGGGCGGATGCGCCGACCAGGACGGTACGACCCAGAAGTTGACGGTGTGTTGCGGCGCGGCGCACCCGGGAATTGCCCGGAGTGCCCGCCCGTACGGGGGAGAGGTGAACTGCTGTGGCAGAAGCAGGAGCGAACGATTCGGGGACGAACCCGGGGACGCCCGACGCGTCGCCGTTCATGCTGTCGACGGGGCCGTTCGGGATCGGCAAGTTCGTCAGCACGGCGCAGACGAACTTCAGTGCCAGCGACCTGGTGTCGGCCTTCGGCAAGCAGGACGTGAAGGTCGAGCTGGACACGCTCACCGCGTTCTCGAAGAAGGTCGAGGCCCTGCTCCTGGCGATGGAGGGTTCTGAGGCCGCGCCGTACAAGCTCGAAGCGCAGAAGCTGGAACAGGCGAGCTTCGTCAGCGCGAACTCCGGCTCGTTCTCGGAGGCGACGGCCCTGAGTGCCAGGTACGAGAAGGTTCACTCCGAGCTCGTCCGGCTCCACAAGGAGTTCGTGGCGCAGATTCAGGCGATGCAGGACGCGGTTTCAAAGACGGCGGGCACGTATCAGACCAACGAGGACCACACGACGGCCGCGCAGAACGCGGTCGCGAAGAACGTAGACGTCACCTCTCCGCCGAGGACGAAGTCCAGCGCAAGCCTCTGACGACGGCACGAGGAGAGACTCACGGGGAGACGGGGAGCAGGTCATGGCAGGGGAATCGAAGTACCAGGGCATTGATCACGCCGCTCTTATCTCAATGGTTGATAAGACGCAGCCTGACATGGTGCTGAAGCGGGCCAATCAGCTTGAGAATGCCGGTCGAGTCCTGACGGATCTCAGCTCGGCACTCCAGGCACACCTCGGCCAAGTCACTTGGGAGGGGCCGGCGGCTGAGAACTTCAAGACCTGGGTCGGAAATCTGTACAAGTCCGCAGCGATCATCGGTCAGCACTCCACGACCGCCGGCGGTGCGATGACCCAGGCCGGTGAAGCGCTCAGTACTGCGAAGGCCGCGATGCCGCCGCTTCCGACGACGGCGATCGACAAACTGGCCCAACACGAGAGCCAGAAGCCTCTCCCGGGTGTGGAGTCCAAGCTTGCGGTAGGCCAGACGGTCGACGACTACATGAAGGCACAGCTTCAAGACAAATGGGTGACCAATGCTGAGGCCATCAACTACAAGGCGACGGTCGACAAGGAACACCAGGAAGCCGTCAAGCAGGTAGAGAACCTGGCCCAGGCGTACAGCGCGGCGACGACGACCCTGAACGGGATTCCTGATGACGTGAAGTTGCCGGGAACACCTGACACGGCGGCGCCAGACAAGAGTGGAAACACGGACTACACCGGTGGAGGTTCCGGCGGCGGTTATGGCGCCCCCATCCGTAGCCCTCGTTCCAGCAGCGGCAGCACGGGTGGTAGCTACGGCGCGCCTGTTGGCAGTTACCGTGGTGGATCCATGACAGTCCGCGATCCGGGAACGACCTGGCAGGACCCGTCCAACCCGGACCGCACCACCCCGACCCCTCCGCACGGTGGTGTCCAGCTGCCGCCCGCACCGCAGGACCCGGGCTCTCCGACTCCGCCGTCCCACCCGTCGGACCCGGTCAACCGCCCCGGTACCGGACTCGACAGCCTGCCGCCCGCGCCGACCCTGCCGAGCCAGACCGGCCCGGGCGGTCCCGGCCCCGTGTCGCCGAGCGGCCCGGGCGCCACGCCCGTCTACCCGGGCGGGCCCGGTGGCCCCGGCGGTACGCCCGGCATGCCGGGCGGCGGACCGATCACCGGCTTCCCGGGTGGGACCGGCGGCGGTTCGATCCCGACCAAGGGCACCGGTGGTGGTTACGTCCCCGGCAAGGGCGGTGGCTCGATCCAGCCCCGTACGGTGCCGTTCGGCGGCGGTCAGATCCCCGGCAAGTCCGGTAGCCCGGGTTTGCCCAGCGGCACGGTCTTCGGTTCCCGTGAGGCAGGACCGGCCAGTGGCCGGGCCGGATCGGCCACCGGTATGGGCGGCATGCACCCCGGTATGGGTGGTGGTCACGGCATCGGAGCTTCCGGCGGTAACGCGCGCGGTGGTCGGGGCTTGACCTCGACCAGCGGCGGCACGGTCGGCGGCCGCAAGGGACCTGCCACCGGCGGCGAGTTCACGCCAGGCGGTACGGGCCTGCGCAACCGGGCGGCCGCAGCGGGAGCCGCCGAGGGCGGCGCCCGCTCCGGGCAGAACGGCATGATGGGCCCGGGCATGGCCGGCCACGGTGGTGGTCGCAACGAGCGAGACCGCCGCAAGCGCGCCGACTACCTGCACGAGGACGAGGAGACCTGGACCAGCGGCACGCCGCACAGCAACCCGGACGTGGTTGAGTAGGGCGACAACGACTGCCCGGCCGCTGGGCTTTCCCAGCGGCCGGGCAGACCTGCTCGGGGCACGCTAGGCGGCTGGCGGAGAAGACGACGAGGAGTTGCGATGGGGCGGGCGAGTGCACGAATGAGCTGGCGGGCTGTTATGACAGCACTGTTGGCTGCGGGATTCGTTGTTGGCCCAGTCGCGGCACCTGCGGTTGCAGACGGCTCGATTCGTGGTGACCAGTGGCACTTGGACGCCATGCACGCCTCAGAGATGTGGAAGGTGTCCCAGGGGCAGGGTGTCACGGTTGCGGTGATCGATGGCGGGTTCAAATTGGATCACCCCGACTTGATCGGCCAATTTCTGCCGGGCAAGGACTTCAGTGGAAGTCCGGGTGGAGTGGGCACGTATGGCAATGAGCACGGCACGAAGATGGTTGGCCTGATCGCAGGAACCGGAAAGGCCAATGGAGGTAAGGGCGCCTACGGATTGGCCCCTGGGGTCAGGATCCTGCCATTGAAGATCAATACCGGTTCCGTTGGAACTGTGGTCTCCACTGATTTTCTTGACCAGGTTGGACAGGCTGTCGACTATGCGATCGACCAAGGTGCCAAGGTTGTAAGCATCTCTCAAGGAATCAACGCGGCTACTGCCTTCCCGGGCGACGTGGCCAAGCTGAATCGAATCCTTGCGGCTGCGAGGTCGAAGGGGGTGCTGGTCTTCGCGGCCGTGGGGAACGAGGCGCAGTCGGGGAATCCGGTTGACTATCCTGGAGCCCTTCCCAACGCCGTTGGTGTCGGGGCGATCGATCGAAACGGGACGGTGACGGACGAGTCCGAACATGGGCCGCAAGTTGCACTTGTAGCCCCTGGTGTGGACACGATCGCGGCCTGCACAACCCCGTCTGGGTACTGCACAGGCCATGGCACATCCGATGCGACCGCTCTGGCCTCCGCATCTGCGGCGTTGGTTTGGTCGGTTCACAAGGAGTGGTCGGCAAATCAGGTTCTGCGGGTGCTCATCAATACCGCAGGAAGGCCGAACGGGGGGACGGTTCGTACGGACGATGCTGGCTGGGGTGCGGTGCGGCCGCGGATTGCGCTGACGGATCCGGGTGATCCGGGTCCGGCGGATGTGTCGCCGCTTCCGGCTGACATGGCGTCGCCGTCGGCGGTTCCGTCGGCTTCGGCTTCGGCTTCGTCGGTGCCGAGCCCGGTGGAGAGCCCGACCGGCGGGGCGGCGGCGCCGACGTCGCAGCCGAAGGCCGAGTCGTCGTCCGGGTCCGGTGGCAGCGGGCTGCCGATCGTGGCTGCGGTGGTGGCCGGGTTGGTGTTGGTGGTCGGGGTGGTGTTCGCCGTGGTGCGGCGGCGGAAGTCGGCCGTATCACCGGTGCCTCCGCAGCAGCCGGTGGGTTCGGTGCCGCCTCCGCCGTCGTACCAGCCGCCGGTACCGCCGGAGGACAACCCGTACGCGAGGTAGTTTCGCCGCTCTCGGTGGATGTGGCCTTGGTCTCGGTTGGCCGGTGGCTGTTGCGGAAGTTGATCGCGGTGCTGCGGGGCGCGTG
>NZ_JAFLNG010000353.1 GCF_017427025.1 Streptomyces sp. FH025 | reverse complement strand
CGGGGCGCGACGGTGCCCTGTGGGTGGTCTACGTGCAGGCCGGTCGGCCCGCGCGGTGGAGGCGGCCGTCCGGATGGTTCGATAAATTATCAGGAAGGGACCCTGATAGAAACACTCTGGAAGGATGAACGGCCATGACCACCGCGCGTACGGCCACTCCGAGTACCGCCCGGGCGATCAACGACCGGCTGGCGCTCAACCTCCTGCTCGAACAGGGCCCCCTGACCGCGACCGAGCTGCGCGACCTCACCGGCCTCTCCCGGCCGACCGTCGCCGACCTGCTCGACCGCCTCCAGCGCACCGGCCTGGTCGCCGTCGTCGGCGAACGCGGCGAACAGCGGCGCGGTCCCAACGCCCGGCTCTACGCCCTGGTCGCCTCCCGCGCCCACCTCGCCGCCTTCGACGTCCGCTCCGGCGGCGTCTCCCTGGTCGTCGCCGACCTCGCCGGGCGCACCCTCGCCACCGCCGAGGTCCCGGTCGAGGACGACGGCGCGCCCGACACCGCCGCCCGGATCGTCGAGGTCCTGCGCGAGGCCGTACGCGGCGCCGGCATCGAGCGGCTGCACACCGTCGCGGTCGGCGCCCCCGGCCTGGTCGACCCGGCCACCGGGCGGCTGCACAGCACCGGCCAGCTGCCCCGCTGGCACGCCGAACTCCTCGCCGAGCTGCGGGAGTTGCCCGGCACCGAGGTGATCCTGGAGAACGAGGTCAACCTGGCCGGCCGGGCCGAGTACCGCGTCGGAGCCGCGCGCGACCGCGACACCTTCGTGCTGATGTGGCTCGGCCTCAGCGTCGGCGCCGCCGTCATCCTGGACGGGCGGCTGCGCCGCGGCTTCTCCGGCGGCACCGGCGAGATCTGCTTCCTGCCCGTCCCCGGCACCGTCGGCCTGCCCACCGCCGACAGCTGCGAGGGGGGCTTCCACGGCCTGGTCGGCAGTGCGGCCATCTGCGAACTCGCCCGCGCCCACGGCCTGCCCGCCGACCCGGCCGGGGACGCGGCCGCCGCCGAGGCCGCCGTCCGCGCCGCGCTCGCCGCCGGGGCTCCCGGTGAGTCCTTCCTGGACGCGCTGGCCGAACGGATCGCCCTCGGCGCGGCCGGCATCTGCGTCGTGCTCGACCCCGGTTGCGTGGTGCTCGGCGGCGAGATCGGCCGGGCCGGCGGCGCCGAGCTGGCCGGACGGGTGGAGCGGCGGCTCGCCGGTCTCTCCCCGCTGCGCACCGAGGTGCGGGCCGGTACGGCGGGCGGCGGCGCGGTGCTCGCCGGGGCCGTCCTCACCGCGGGCGACGCCGTCCGGCGGGACCTCTTCGGAGAGCCGTGAGCGAGCCGGCGGCCGGGTCGTGGCCGGTCCGTGGCGGTCCGGCGAGCCGTAGGCGGTCCTCGCTTTCCGGAAGCGGTCCCCGGTGCGGCAGGATGGCGGGCGGAGCGCGCGCCTCCGTACCTCCGCGCGCGCCCGTACCCCGAACCACCGTCAGGAGTCGCACATGGGCCAGCCCGACGTGCCCGCCAATCCGTACCGCATCGGCGAGGCCGCGGCGCTGCTCGGCGTCAGCGCGGACACCCTGAGGCGCTGGGTGGACGCCGGGCGGGTCGCCGCGGCGCGGGACGAGCACGGGCACCGGATCATCCCCGGCGCCGAGCTCGCCGCCTTCGCCCGCGAGCTGGCCCGGCCCGAGAACGCCGAGGCCGAGGGCCGCCCGTCCTCGGCCCGCAACCGCTTCCCCGGGATCGTCACCGACGTGGTGCTCGGGGACGTGGCGGCGCAGGTGGAGATCCAGGCGGGGCCGTTCCGGGTGGTGTCGCTGATCAGCCGGGAGTCGGCGGAGGAGCTGAATCTGGTTCCCGGTGCTCCGGCCACGGCGGTCATCAAGTCCACCAATGTGATGATCGAGCGGCGCTAGCCTCCCCCGTAGCCCCCTCCGATTCCTGCGCTTCCTGCGCTTCCTCCGACGACGAGACCCGGAACCGACCGAGAGGCCCGGATGCCACACCCGCACCTGCCGACCACCCAGAGCGCCGTGCTCGCGATCGAGGCCGTGGCCGCCCGGCACGGCCGCACCGTCCACGCCGAGCACGACATCGGGAACGACCGGACCTTCGCCGGACTGGTCGGCCCGGAGGCGTCGGGCGGCGAGCCCGGCGCGATCCCGCACGAGGCGCTGCTGGAGTTCGACGGCCGCCCCGCGGTCACCGTCCGGCTGTTCACCCACGACGAGGTCACCGTCACCGTCGAGGGCATCGCCTTCGACGTCGACCGCGACAGCGTCCCGGCCTTCCTGAACGCGGTCTGGTCCGACCTGGTGCACGTCAAGGCGCGCACCTTCCCGCCGTCCACCACGCTGATCGTCACCGTCCCGGGGGAGCCCAGCTACCGCGAGGGCATCGGCGTCCACAGCCTCACCCCCTGGCTCGCCGGAAGGATCCGATGAACGCCGCCGACCGCCCCCGCGTGCTCGCCGTCGCCCACCGGGGCGACCCGTACCGGTACCGCGAGAACACCCTGCCCTCCGTCGAGTCCGCGCTCGCCGCCGGGGCCGACGCCGTCGAGGTCGACGTCCAGCTCACCCGCGACAAGGTGCCCGTCCTGCTGCACGACCGCACCCTGGAACGGCTCTGGGGCGACGCTCGCTCCGTCGACCGGGTCACCGAGGAGCAGCTGGCCGAGCTGCGCCAGGGCGAGCTGGCCGTCCCCACCCTCGCCGAGGCGATCAAGACGGTCGCGTCCGCGAACGGCCCCCGGCTGCTGATCGACCTGGACGAGCCCGGCCCGGTCGCCGCCACCTGGTCCGTCGTCACCGGGCTCGGCGCCGAGGCGACGGTCGCCTTCTGTGGCCCCGCCACCGCCATGCTCGCGGTGCGCGCACTCGCCCCCGACGCCGAGATCGCGCTCACCTGGAAGCAGCCCCGGATGCCCGCGCGCCCGCTGCTGGCCGACCTGCGCCCGCGCTACCTCAACCCGCCGTTCGGCCTCGTCACCCCCGAGTTCACCGCCGCCTCGGCGGACCTGGGGCTCGCCGTCTCCACCTGGACGGCCGACCTGCGCCGCACCATGCGCCGACTGCGCGACACCGGGGTCGCCTCCATCACCAGCAACCGGGTCGCCCTGCTGCGCTCGGTCCTGGACGGCCGCCGGTGAGGGGTTCCGGCATCCGGGAGCCGGGCCGTAGTCCGTTCGGCCGCTCGGGGGTGACCCGACGGGCGGGCCGTCAGCTCGTCTGCTGAGCTGGGGCGGTCCGGACTCCTCGACAACGATCCCCGGCGGAGGTGGCGTGTCCGTGGAACGCCCGCCCGACAGGTGGCCCGACCACCGCAGGCCGTACCTGATGCTGCCGCCCGTGGTGCGGCAGGCTGCGGCCTGGTCGGTGGCGGTGATCCTGCTGATCGCCGTCGCCTCGCTGCTGGTGTTCGCGCTGGTCGAGCTGCGGGCGGCGACCGTGCCGTTCGTCCTGGCGCTGCTCGGCACCTCGCTGCTCTACCCGGTGGTGCCCTGGCTGGTCCGGCGGGGCGTGAGCCGCAGCCTGGCCGCCGGGCTGACCTGCGTGGTGCTGGTCACGGCGGTGGGCGGGGTGGTCGCCCTGCTGGTCAACTCCCTGGTGCGCAGCGCCCCGCAGATCGCCTCCTCGCTGCCGAAGGCCGGAGAGCGGCTCGCCTCCTGGCTGGGCCCGCTCGGCGAGAAGATCCAGCACGCGCTGAGCAACACCAAGGGCGAGACCAACTCGCTGGTGTCGACGCTGACCAACGGCGTGCTGTCGGGCCTCGGCCTGCTCACCCAGCTGATCACCGGCGGGGTGCTGGCGCTCGCCCTGGTGTTCTTCTTCCTCCGTGACGGCCACCGCACCGGTGACGCCGTCCGCTCCTACCTGCCCGGGCGCGGCGCCGAGACGGTGATCGCCTGCGCCGAGCGCGCCTTCCAGGCGATGGCGGGCTTCATGCGGGGCACCAGCCTGATCGCCCTGATCGACGCGAGCTTCATCACCATCGGCCTGCTGGCGCTGAGCGTGCCCGGTGCGCCCGGGCTGGGCGCGCTGGTCTTCATGGGCGCCTACATCCCCTTCGTCGGGGCGTTCCTGTCCGGCACGGTGGCCGTGCTGGTGGCGCTCGCCGACGGCGGCCTGGGGACGGCGCTGTGGGCGCTCGGCGTGGTGCTCACGGTGCAGATGATCGAGGGCAACATCCTGCAACCGGTCATCCAGAGCCGGACGGTGGAGCTGCATCCGGCCACCATCATGGTCGCCGTCGTGGCGGGCTCCGGCATCGCCGGGATCATCGGCGCCCTGCTGGCCGTTCCGGTCTGCGCGGCCGGCATGGGCGTCATCTCGGTCCTGCGCGGCCTGGGCCGTCCGGTGGAACCCGTGGAGGCGGGGGAGCCGGGGAGCTGAGGGCCCGGGCGGCAATCCGGTTGCCGTGGGCGGGGAGCGGATGACAGCATCACTAATGCGACTAGAGTTGCGATAGTGATGGAGGGGTGGGCATGGACCTGTTCGAGGTGGCCGAGGCCGGCGCGGGCCCGTACGGGATCGCCGTCAGGCCGGACGGGGGCGTGTGGTTCACGCTGGTGCACTCCGGAGAGGTCGGGCGGCTGGCGCCCGACGGCACGGTGGCGCGGTACGGGCTGGGGGCGCCGGAATCCGGTCCGGCGGTGATCACCGCCGGACCGGACGGGGCACTGTGGTTCAGCCGGATGCGGGACCACCGGATCGGACGGATCGCGGTGGACGGGCGGGCGGTCTCCTTCGCGGTGCCGACGGCCGGCGCGGGCCCGTACGGGATCGCCGCCGGCCCCGACGGCGCACTGTGGTTCACCGAGCTCAACGCCGACCGGATCGGGCGGATCACCGTGGACGGGCAGGTGACGGAGCACCCGCTGCCGCTCGCCGGGGCGTTCCCCTCGATGATCGCGGCCGGGCCGGACGGCGCCCTGTGGTGCACGCTCAACCAGGCGGACGCCGTCGCCAGGATCGGCGCGGACGGCGAGGTGACCGTCCACCGGCTGCCCACCGGGGGCACCGCGCCGGTCGGGATCACCGCCGGGGCGGACGGCGCGCTCTGGTACGTGGGGATCGGCGGCGGGCTGGTCGGGCGGATCGCGGTGGACGGGCGGGTGACCGAGTACCCGCTGGCCGACCGGGAGTCCCGGCCGCACGCCATCGCGGCGGGGCCGGACGGCCGGCTCTGGTTCACCGAGTGGGCCGCCGGCCGGATCGGCGTCCTCACCCCGGACGGGCGGCTCGACGGGTACCCGATCCCGGGCCCGGGCGCCGAGCCGCACGGGATCGCCGTCGGACCGGACGGTGCGGTGTACGCGGCGCTGGAGCGCGGGCAGATCGCCCGGCTGAACCCTGTGGGCGCCATGGGTTGACGGTGCGGCAGCTCGCCCGGCCGGGGCCGGTCCCGGGCCGGGAGGTCCCGGTCGGGAAGTCCCGGTGGGGGCCCGGGAACTCGGGCCCAGCGGCCCCGGCCGGGCGGGCCCAACGGCCCTGGGGCGCGGGGGCGGCGCATTCGGATCATGGATCGCCATCCATTCGCACGACGTTCCGAAGGAGTGCGTCCTTGAGCGCCACCCAGGCACAGGGCGACCCCACCGCACCGCCAAAGGCCATACCAACAGGGGCGGTTCGGGCTCAACGGCCCGGTTCGGCCCTGGTCAGGCTGCTGACCACCACCGACCACAAGACGATCGGCACCATGTACCTGGTGTCGTCGTTCGCGTTCTTCCTGATCGGCGGCATCCTCGCGCTGGTCATGCGCGCCGAGCTCGCTCGGCCCGGCAACCAGATCCTCTCCAACGAGCAGTTCAACCAGGCCTTCACCATGCACGGCTCGGTGATGCTGCTGCTCTTCGCGATGCCGCTGTTCACCGGCTTCGCGAACTGGATCATGCCGCTGCAGATCGGCGCGCCCGACGTGGCGTTCCCGCGACTGAACATGCTGTCCTACTGGCTGTTCATGTTCGGCTCGCTGATCGCCGCCGCCGGCTTCGCCACCCCGCAGGGTGCCGCCGACTTCGGCTGGTTCCTCTACGCGCCGCTGTCCGACGCCGTCCACTCGCCGGGCGTCGGCTCCGACATGTGGATCATGGGCGTGACGCTGTCCGGCTTCGGCAGCATCTTCGGCGCGGTCAACTTCATCACCACGATCATCTGCATGCGCGCTCCGGGCATGACGATGTTCCGGATGTCCATCTTCTGCTGGAACGTGCTGCTGACCTCGGTCCTGGTGCTGCTGGTCTTCCCGGTGCTGGCCGCCGCGCTGCTCGCGCTCGAATGCGACCGCAAGTTCGGCTCGCACGTCTTCGACCCGGCCAACGGCGGGGCGATGCTCTGGCAACACCTGTTCTGGTTCTTCGGGCATCCAGAGGTGTACATCCTGGCCTTGCCGTTCTTCGGGATCGTCTCGGAGGTCATCCCGGTGTTCAGCCGCAAGCCGATGTTCGGCTACGCGGGCCTGATCGCCGCGACGGTTGCCATCGCCGGCCTGTCGGTGACGGTGTGGGCGCACCACATGTACGTCACCGGGCAGGTGCTGCTGCCGTTCTTCTCGTTCATGACCTTCCTGATCGCGGTCCCGACCGGGGTGAAGTTCTTCAACTGGGTCGGCACCATGTGGAAGGGCTCGCTGAGCTTCGAGACGCCGATGCTGTGGACGGTCGGCTTCCTGGTCACCTTCCTCTTCGGCGGTCTGACCGGCGTGCTGCTCGCGGCGCCGCCGATCGACTTCCACGTCTCCGACTCGTACTTCGTCGTCGCGCACTTCCACTACACGCTGTTCGGCACGGTGGTGTACGCGATGTTCGCCGGCTTCCACTTCTGGTGGCCCAAGATGACCGGCAAGATGCTGGACGAGCGCCTCGGGAAGATCACCTTCTGGACGCTGACCGTGGGCTTCCACGCCACCTTCCTGGTCCAGCACTGGCTCGGCGCCGAGGGCATGCCGCGCCGGTACGCCGACTACCTGGCCTCGGACGGCTTCACCACCCTGAACACCATCTCGACCATCGGGTCCTTCCTGCTCGGCCTGTCGATCCTGCCGTTCCTCTACAACGTGTGGAAGACCGCCAAGTACGGCGAGAAGGTCACCGTGGACGACCCATGGGGCTGGGGCCGCTCGCTGGAGTGGGCCACCTCCTGCCCGCCGCCGCGGCACAACTTCACCAAGCTGCCCCGGATCCGTTCGGAATCCCCGGCCTTCGACCTGCACCACCCGGACATCGCGGCCCGGGACGTGCTGGAGCACTCCGGGAAGCCGGCCAAGCACCTGGAAGGCGTGGAGCCGGCCAAGTACGACCGGCCGCTGACGCGGGCGGAACGGCACCGGGTGCCCGTCCTGGGCCCCTCCTCGGCGCCGACGTCCCCGTCCTCCTCGTCCCCGTCCTCGGGTGACTGAGGGCGCACCCCCTGAACGCCGTCCCCGCCCGCGTCGCTGCCCCCGGGCGGGCGGGGACGGCTCCCCCTCCTCTTCCGTCGACTCCGCCATCAACTCCGCGAACTCCGTGCGATTAGGAAGGCCGGCCCGTGACCCACACCGTCCTCGCCATCGGCACCGCCGCCCTCACCGCGAGCGGCTGCGTCTGGTACCTGCCCGCCATCGCCGACCTCCAGGCCGGCGCCGACCGGCCCCGCTCGACCCGTACGGCCGCCGCGGCCTGCGTGCTCTGGTGGGCGGCGCTGGCCCTGGCGGGCGGGCTGCTGCTCGCCGTGCCCGACTGGCAGCCCGCCGCGCAGGTCGCGCTCACCGGGCTGGTCGGAGGTGCGGCGCTGAGGGTCCGCGCCCTGTGGGACCGGCGCGGGGAGCAGCGGGAGACCGCCGCCCGCTGGGCAGCCCTGGACGCCGGTCCGGTGCCGCGCACGGGCCGTCCGGCGGCGGTCGCGCTGGCCG